>JBKPAL010000194.1:0-3889 GCA_046726395.1 Acidobacteriota bacterium | reverse complement strand
GGATTGTCTGAGAACAGATTACTTAGCGAGCGCGGTCGCACTGTGGGTCAGTTGAGAATGTTTGCACAGGTAGTGCGTGAAGGCTCATGGGTTGAGGCGATAATCGATCATGCTGAACTTGAACGCGAGCCCATTCCTAAGCCTGATGTGCGTCGCATGTTGATTCCAATTGGTCCTGTTATTGTCTTTGGCGCCAGCAACTTTCCGCTTGCCTTCTCCGTGGCTGGAGGCGATACCGCGTCAGCTCTCGCGGCAGGTAATCCTGTCATCGTCAAAGCCCATCCAGCACATCCTGGCGCTTCGGAGATGGTGGCGCGTGCAATCGTCGCCGCAGCAGAAAAGACTGGTATGCCGGAAGGAATCTTTTCTCTGTTACAGGGGCCAAGTCATCAGCTGAGCTTAGAGCTCGTGCGTCATCGAAGCGCAGCTGCGATCGCATTTACCGGTTCTTTACAAGGCGGACGCGCTATATTCGATGCAGCGACACAACGTTCTAAACCTATTCCTGTGTTCGCCGAAATGGGAAGTGTCAATCCAGTCTTTGTCTTACCTAGCGCTTTGCGGAAATCCGTTGAGGAGTTTGCGGTAGGACTACATAAGTCGGTAACGCTGGGTGTCGGGCAATTTTGTACTTGCCCTGGTTTGGTTATCGGACAAAACGATGAAGCGCTGGAAACGTTTCTTGCGCGCTTGGAAGAACTAACCAGGGCAGCGGCGCCCGCCACCATGTTGCATCGCGGAATTCTAAAAGGTTACGAAGCCGGAGTGGAGCAATTGCAGAAGATCAGCGGCGTGGAAATTCATCAGTCGGAAATCGCTGTAGAAGAGAATGGTACTCAGGCGCAACCGGCTGTGGCTGTTGCTGACTCAACGACATTTTTACAGAACGAAGTTCTGTCACACGAAGTATTTGGTCCATCGACAGTGATAGTCAGGTGTAATTCGCGTGAGGAGATGTTGTCAGTTGCTCAAAACCTCGAAGGTAATCTTACTGCAACGATATACGGCACCGGTGACGATCTTGAGAGTCATTCCGACTTAGTCGACTTGTTAAAGACTAAGGTGGGTCGATTAATTTTCAATGGGTTTCCCACAGGCGTGGAAGTTTGTGCGGCTATGCAGCACGGTGGTCCTTATCCCGCAACGACTGACTCTCGCGCGACGTCTGTAGGCTCGGCTGCGATTAAGCGTTTTGCTCGTCCGGTGTGTTTTCAAAATTTTCCGCAGGGTGCTCTGCCTGTGGAGCTGCGCGACGAGAATGAGAGAGGCATCTGGCGCATGGTCGACAATGAGTTGCTGAGGGATTAGCTCTCAGTTACCAGAAAGAAATTATGATCCACAAAATCACACAAACCAAGCACGAAAAGTTTTGTGTGTTCGTTCGTGTGACTTCGTGGATCGTTCTATTCGGTCGACTTGCTGGACATCTATCAGGTCGATTAGACGATCAGACCCGCAGAGTTCGCCACGTCCGAAGACCGAGGTTCATCTTATTCGACGATACGATGTTTGGTCTCTCCGGTTGTTTAAGTTCACCGTCCGAATCCCATTGCCATCCCGTTGCACATCGTATGAGCCGAATTCAAAAGTAAGCACACCATTCTGATAGCGACCGTTAAATGAACGATCAGCCGTCAACGAGCGCGCAATAGCTGAACCGTTCGGAGCAATGCTCAACTCCGCCTCGCCGCTATCTGTGTTGCCACGGAACGTGCCGATCATCCACTGCGGCACTCTGTTTGAATCACCTGGGAAATCTCCATCACCGTCAGAATCCGAGGTGCGCTTAAACCTCTCCGATCTACCGGTCCGCGTATCGCGCACGCGAAGATCTCTTCCTGACTCTGTTATGTCCCAGGTGTTGGAATTACCAAGCTGAATTTGACCATTTACATAGTCGCCACGATCGGTCCCGCCGCTGTCGTACACAGCTCGGACCCTTCCGCGCTTATTAACAACCAAGGTCATATCCTGTCGCGTCGATGGATTTCGTCCGCGATACGTACCAACAATCCAGCTCGGGACCGTAGAGTCATCTCCACCGCCACCTCCACCGCCGCCGTCGTTCAATCGGTAATCAAGTCGGTCGATATTACCGTTTCGAACGTTGACGACTACGTCATAGGAGAAAGTACGTGCGTTTCGATAATTGTCTCGAGGTGCATACATGCCTTGGCCGCGAACTCCTGTCAGGGCGTTTGACACGGAATACGTTTGAGGTTGATCCGGAAAGGTCACATCAAAGTTAAATCCGCGCTCATTCCCGATTCTTTCGCGTATCGCATTCTGCGCGCGCTCTATCGCATATTGCGGATTGGCTTGGCCGTAGACGCAGACTGGCACAATGGTGATTGCTGCGATCAAGAGTAGCTTGAGCAAATTAATACGCTTCCATACCGTCGTACCCATTGTTGTTCCCCCTTTCAGCTTATTTGGCTATAGCATTGATTTCCACGTTTTCAACATCTCTCGCAATGATGCGCGATCGTCGTTTGTGAGATCAACCAACGGAGGTCTGACGGGTCCGCCACGCATTCCGACAATATCCATCTTGGCTTTTACAACAGCTACCTCGAACCCTTTGCGACGAGAACGAAACGAATAATGCGGTATGACATAGTCACTCATTAGTGTGGCAAGTTTATCTCGGTTTGGTTCTGAAGCCGCGTCATGGATTGCGAGCGAAAGTTTCGGAGCAAAATTCGCGAGACTTGATGTGTAGGTGCGAATACCAAGCTGATAGTAGCTTGAAGCCAGGTCATCGCCAGCGCCGCCGATCCAGTGCAACCGGTCACCGACGTGATCCATGATCATCTGATAACGTCGCATGTCTCCCTGACCATCCTTCCAAGCTATCAATGTCGGAATGTGAGTTAAGCGATCAACGAGATGCGGCGAAAAGATGGCCCAATCTCGACTATAAATTGCCATTCCCAGCGGGGTTGCTGAGCCGATAGAACGATAGTATTCGACGAGTCCATCATCTTCGGCGTTCGGATAGTACGGTGGGAACGCAAGAATGCCATCCACTCCGGCGGTCGCTGCTGCTTGGGCCATCTCGGTCGCGAGTTGCGAGTTGAAACCGACGGCAGTCATCACTGGAATCCGACCTTTAAGAACTTCCAGCGTGGCCTTTACAACTTCGATGTGCTCGCGCGGAGTCAATGAATACATCTCTCCTGTGCCGCCGGCAGCGATCACAGCAGAGATTGGGTGTTCCGATAATCGCTCGAGATTCTGCCTTAGGCCGCTGAGGTCGAGCGACAGATCAGGATTGAATGGAGTGACCGGAAAGGCAATCACGCCGTGGAGTTTGCTACGCAGTTCTCGGGGATCCATTTAGTTGATTCTCATTCTCAACGGGGTTGAGCCCTGCCGATTCTGATTCTCACCGAGCTTCAGCCCGGTGTTCGAGTAAGTGAAGAATCGCTGAAATCGTTTCAACGGTTTCTCTCGTTGCATGGTTATACAACTACCAGCGCGGTAAGATTCGTCGCCAGTTCGGATCTACATGCTTCTGCATTTCTGCTTCATCGTCTCTTCTTCGATAACTAAGTTTTGAATATCGTTCCTTCCCACGCGCCAATTGATCGTAATCCAACTCGACTCCCAAACCTGAGCGATCAGTTATCTCAACACACCCATCGACGAAAGGAATACGTCCGCCGACTACCACTTCGTCTTCTTCTGTTTGCCACGGGTAATGAGTGTCGCAGGCGTAGGTCAAGTGAGATGTCGCACCGGCAACGTGTGCCATCGTCATCAGTGAGACTCCCAGATGGCTATTCGAATGCATTGATAAGCCTAGACCAAATACACGGCATAAAGTGGCAAGGTGTTGCACCTGACGCAAGCCGCCCCAGTAATGAGGATCGCAAAGTACGATTTG
>JBKPAL010000193.1:0-11068 GCA_046726395.1 Acidobacteriota bacterium | reverse complement strand
CGATCCTCTGCTGAACCGGGATGTCGCTATCAAGCTTATTCCTCCCACGCTTCTAAGTGCCGAAACCGAACAGCGGTTTCAGCGAGAGGCGCAGTTGGTTGCGCAAATGGACCATCCGGCAGTAGTTCCGATCTTCGATTTTGGTAAGTTTGACGGTTCTCTCTTCTTTGTTATGCCAGTCGTGCAAGGAACGAATCTGCGCTGGTTTGAGCGGGAAGGTTCCCTGACTTTGGGCGAAGTCATCGACATTGGGATCCAAGTTGCGGAGGCCCTCGAATATAGCCATTCACGAGGGGTCATTCACCGGGATATCAAACCCGAGAACATCATGGTGGTGCGCGAAGACAGCGACCGCGTACGCGTGCGCATTATGGACTTTGGCCTCGCCCGTGGGGCCTCGGAGAGCCGGATAACAAAGACTGGAACAATCGCCGGCACACTCTCCTATATGAGTCCCGAGCAAGTGGCAGCAACAGCCGTTGATCATCGTTCGGACATCTACTCTCTCGGAACTGTGCTGTACGAATCTCTCACTGGGGAACCTCCGTTTTCGGGTGAGCTTCAATCAATCTTATATCGGATAGTTCACGAGATTCCGCAGAGCCCACGCTCACAGGGAGCCGATATCAGCGAAGATCTCGAGGCAGTGATACTCCAGTGCATGACGAAAGATCCTGCCAAAAGACCTCAACGAGCCGCAGAAGTTGCCGCCAACCTTCGACGCTGCCAAGCGCGACTGAACAAGAATGATCTTGGAAAGTCCGTGGTTTTAACGAAGACCCTGATGTTGCCGCGCGTTGCGCTTTCTCCCTTCATCGGCCGTGAAAAGGAACAGGCTGAGCTGCAGAAACGACTCAATGCGGCAATCACTGGCGAATGTCAGTTTGTCGTCGTCTCCGGTGAACCCGGCGTCGGGAAAACGCGCCTACTTGATGAAATCGAGAACCTCGCCCGAGCGCGCAAACTGCTGGTCCTGCATGGACGTACCATCGAGCAGGATGGCGCCTTCCCGTACCAGGGATTTTGTGAAGCCATACAGGAATATTTCCGTATCACCGATACATCAAGCTCACCCGATACTGCAGCCGAACTTTCTGACTTGGCTCCGGATCTCGTTTCACTGTTTCCAATGTTGACGGAGATAAGCGAAATTCGCCTGGCTGCCAGCGGCGACTCGAAGTTATCCCAGATTGGCGGATCGCAGGGACCTGAAAACCGTACGCAGGTGTTTGAGCTATTGGCGCGCACCATTACCCGGCTTGCAGCAGGAAAGCCACTAATTCTTTTCCTCGAAGATCTCCACGCAGCGGAGATTTCGATTGAGGCGCTCCAATATATAGTACGCCGACTAGGCCCAACCCCCACGCTAATAGTAGGAACTTACCGCTCAAGTGAAGTCGGCAATCGTAATCATCCCTTGTTTCGTATGCTAGACACGTTCCGCGGGGATCGCAGGTTCTCAGCGATCGCATTGGGACCATTTTCGCCTGCAGAGCATCGGCTGTTTCTCGAAACATTGATTGGTGGGCCTAAGCTCGCCGACAGCCTCGTCGAGAAATTGTACGAAGGAACCGAAGGCAATCCATTCTTCACTAAAGAACTGGTTCGTTCCCTTCTTGATTCGGGCGGGATCTCTAAAGATCAGACTGGCGCATGGAGTCTCGGTGCAACGACGGATATTTCAGCAAATGAACTGCCGGCGACAATCCAACAGGCAGTTGAAAAGCGAATAGAGCGGCTGCCGGAGGAACTCCGGGAAATACTTTCGATTGCTTCGGTGATTGGCAAATCATTTGACTCTAGAGATTTGGAGGCACTCGCAGGAGAGAGAGACCTCGAGGATGCTATCGACCGCCTGATAGATGATGGAATTCTCGAAGAGGAACGAGAATCGCGAGGAGATCGGTTGACGTTCTCAAGCGGTGTCGTTCGCGACGTGCTTTACGGAACGATCTCTAGGCGCAAGAGAAGATCCCTGCATCGCAGGTATGCCGAAGAAGTGGAGAGACGTCATGGCGGTAGGCCCGAGCGAGTCTACCCGCAACTGGTCCACCATTTCTCTCAGGGCGACGTGCCGGATAAGACAGTTGAATACGGTCTACTAATGGCGAAGACTGCGCTCGACGCGTTCAGTCCGGAAGAGGCGGCTCGGGCGGCCAGAACGGTACTCGAGTTTCTGGATGACGAATGGGAAGGTGATCCAGCGCTTGAGGGCGAGGCACGAATAATGTTAGCCCAGGCACATCGCATGGCCGGGGATGTCGATGCGGGACTAAAAGAAGCCGAAGCGGCTGGACGCATTTTTGAACGTGAGGGCAACAAACCTCGCACGGTCTCGGCTCTCCTCTTTGCTACCGAAACTGCATGGCAGGCCAGAAAGGTTGAGGAAACAACTCGCTTAGTTCTTCAGGCGATGGAGGCTACACGCGTCGCGAAAGACAATGAAAGCCTTAGACATGTCTTGTCATTGGCTGCGACTCTAGCAAACCTGCGTGGAGAGTACGAAAAAGCAAACGACTATCTTGAAGAAGCTGGTTTTCTCGCGCCGGTAGTAAAAGAGGCCGAACTACAGCAGGAGAAACCGCGCGGAGGCAGGTTGGTCGTCGGTATGACAACGCCACTTGGGGATGTCGATCCGGTAAACATGGAGCTTGTCGAAGAGCAGGAGATTCTTGCGAATGTGTTCGAAACTCTCTTGGCCACTGACCTCGAGGGTAATTTAATTCCCGCACTCTGTGAAAAGTGGGAAGTCTCGGCTCAAGGTACTTCAGTCTTCTTTACACTGCGGGAAAATGTTTGCTTCCAAAATGGTCGCCCGCTGACCGCGCTCTCCGTAAAAAATTCTTTCCAACGAAGTATGCGAATAGCCCGCGAACTTCCACCTGGGTTTGCTGCAATTCGTGGTGCCACAGAATTCATTAAAGGCCAAGAGAATGAACTCAGCAGCATTGTCGCCGACTCAGACTACAAACTGGAGATACAACTGCCCGAACCGCTTTCAATCTACCCGGCGTTGCTCACAGATTACAAAACGGGCATCACGCTAACAGAGGCCAACGGAAAAGATTCTTCACTGCCAATCGGCACTGGGCCGTTTCGAATGACGTCATACAGTCCTGAGGAAATTGTCCTACAACGTAATGAACGCTATTGGAAAGGAACGCCGGCGTTTCTAGACGAGGTTGAATTTCGTGCGCGACTAAGCGCCTCGGAGATGGCGTCAGGGCTTCGCTCAGGCTCAATCGATGTGGCACGCGATCTTTCACCTCAAGATCTCGAAGAGTTCCTGCGAGACCCATACCTTCGTGGTGGCCTGGTGGAATCTCCACGAAAGAACACTTACTTCCTTATTTTCAACTCTACCAGCGGTTCAGTAGCTCAAAGTGCGGACCTTCGTCACGCGCTCTCAGGCATAGTTCGAACGCACGATCTTGTCTGGCAGACGTTGGGACGCTTTGCGCAACCGGCCGTTTGTCTGATACCACCTGGCATGCTCGGATATGATCCGGGTAGGCGTCGTCGGACACTCACTCGCGACGAGGGGTTAGCCATCTTACGTTCGGCGGGGATCGCCGAAGAAATCAGTCTCAGGGCGGCGGTCCACCCATTGTTCCTTGATCGATATAAAGCACTGCTTACAACTCTACTCGCGATATGGTCGGAGCTCGGCGTTAAAGTCGAGGTAGTGACTCCCACAATGGCCTCGTATCTTGAGTCTTTTCAAAACAGTACCGGAGTGGATTTATTTATAGGCAGATGGAATGCTGACTACGACGATCCCGACGACTTCACTTACGGTCTCTTCCATTCACGAGTGGGCCTGTATCGCACTTATGTCTCCTCAAGTGAAGGTGATCAAATTCTCGAAGAGGCGCGTACCGAAAATCGACCCGGCTTGAGAGCCTCTCTTTATCGCCGGTACGAAAATTTTTTGCAGGAATCAGGCATGGTGTTGCCGCTCTTTCATGATGTGGACTATCGCTTGGCGAACTCCAAAGTTCTAGACCTCACCCTTCGCGGTAGTGCGCCGTATGTCAACTACGCCGATATCGCCAAAGCGGCGACCGTAACGCGGGAGACTGATGCGGTACGGCTGCTGGGTGGAGTCATTCACGTTCCTATAACTGGAACCATTCATCGTCTGGACCCCTCGCTCGCGGGGACCGTAGAGGATGCAGAGGTAATGCCGATCATCTTCGAGACTTTGACTCGGGATGTCGGCGGCGCACGGATTGTTCCCTGGCTTGCGAGCGAATTCTCAGCTGAACAGGGGGGCAAGAGATATCGATTCCGTATTCGCGACGATGTGCGATTCCATGACGGTCGCAAATTGACGCCGCGTGATGTGCGCTACTCGTTTGAGAGACTGTTGTTGAACTCAGAGAGCAGCGGTCGGTTCTTCTATTCGCCAATTCACGGAGCGAAAGCGCTGCTCAACGGCGAGGCGAAGGATCTGACAGGGTTCCGAATTCACTCTGCCGACGAATTCACGATTGAGTTGGATGAACCTGTTTCGTTCTTTCCGGCACTGATTTCATATCACGCGGCAGCAATAGTCCCTGAGGGCAGTGATGCGGTGGGCATTAGTTGGCGCGATGGCTTGGTCGGAACTGGTCCATTCCGCGTGGTGAAATTTGAGCCGGGTGTTCGGTTAGAACTCGAGAGAAACAAAACATACTGGCGAACTGGTTACCCAAAGATTGAAGGGCTCACGTTCAATTTTGGTCTTACGCCAGCGGAAATTCTCGCCCAATTCCGCAGTGGTCGGCTATCGCTGGCCTCCGATCTTCTACCTGCAGATGCAGAAGTCCTGCGTCGTGACGCTGAGTTCGCAAACGGCTACCAGGAAATTCCAAGGCTCATAACCTATTACGCCGCATTCAACTGTCATCGCGGTCCGCTGAAGGAGAAACGCCTGCGGCATGCAATCGCGCAATCGATTGAGGTGGATAGCATAGTTCGTCAAACGCTGGGTCGCCTCGCTGTTCCAGCACGTGGTCTCATTCCTCCGGGTCTGCTGGGCCACGACTCTGGCTACGAGCCACGAATGCCTGCGGCATCGGAGTCAGCATGGGAATCGAGTGAAGAAATCGAATTAACCAGTGCGCTAAACCCGGTGTTCTTTGGTGAATACTCTACCTTCTCACGCGAGATTTCACGGTCTCTGCGCGAACACAAGATTAGCGTTCGTGCCACCAACAAGACGGTAGATGAATGGTTCGAAGCCGTTGGCCAAGGTTCGGTAGATGTGGTGTTAGGTCGATGGGCTGCTGATTATCCTGATGCAGACACGTTCGCGACCATTCTCGCAAGAAAAGAGGGTTTACTGGGACAACTATGTGGTTCAGCTGAAGTGGATCGCCTTATCGCGCGCGGGCGTTCTGAAACCTCGCCCGCCGCGCGGCATGCAGTTTATCGGCAGATCGAAGAAATCATTGCCCGCGATCGTCTCCTGCTTCCACTTTTTCATGAGCAGACCTACCGGTTTGTTCGTCCGGAAATTGAAGGACTGTCTCTTGCCTATGGTCTTATTACGGTGGACTATTCGAGCCTACGCATTCGTGGTTAGAACGTGGCGCCCAGCGAAGGAGTCAGTATCATCTCGCGGTAGCGGATGGGTTCATCTCGCAGTCCCACCGTGATCACTCGTCAAAGTCCGGCGAACAATCCAAACGACAACATTCACGATGGGTGCGTTTACCCTATCGATCCATCCGCTACCGCGAGATGGTACTGAACCGAGTCATTGCCGATTGTCGATTGACGATTGCCAATTGGCGTTGGGGTAACGGACTAATCGACAATCAACAATTGGCAATTGGCAATGATTTGATCCATCCGTGAGATGGTACTGACCCGAGTCATTGCTGATTGTCGATTAACAATTGCCAATTGGCGTTGGGGTAACGGACTAACAATTGGCAATTGGCAATGATTTGATCCATCCGCTATCGCGCGAGGGTACTAACTCGTGTCGATGTTCGTGATCTAAACCAGGGTTGGGAGTGGAGCCCAACCCTGGTTTGAGTTTTCGTGGTGCGAGATAGTTGAGTACACATGACTGAACTGTGAACAGGTGCGGTGTTCTCGTCAGCCGATGTGTTTAATGAAGTGGACGGTCTTGGTTGCTCCATCATCAGTGTAATGAGCCACAACCTTGGTACCTTTACCCGTGTATTCTGCAGCGTCGACTGCCCCATCAGCGGTTTCTACAGCCGCATCTTTGCTCAGCTTGTAGACCGTGACTGCGCCATCTTCTGCCGCGATGGAAACAGCCTTTGCCGCTTTATCTACACCAACCACCGTGCCCTTTGCCGCTTTGACGACAACGTCCTTCCCAAAATACTTGATACCTGTGGCAGTCTTCTCGGCGCCTTCTGCCGTATAGTGCACCACGACGTGTGCTCCTTTTAAGGTGGCCACGTCAACGGCTTTTGCAGTAGCTTCGGCTCCTTTGACGACGGTTTTCGCGGTGTACTTGACTGCTACTTCGACGCCCTCTCCAGTGTCAATGACTGCAGTCTTCGTTGCCGAGTCAACTGACTTTACAACACCCGACACGGCATGCCCGGCTCCCACCGTTGAGAGCTTTGCATTCACCAGCCTCGGTGTGGTTATCGCAACCGTCAGCAATGAGAGAGCTACAACAAGGACAAGGTGGGTATTTCGGGACTGGTTTGGTAAATCGGGATCGTGATTGCTTCTGTTTCTCACAGGCGTGCTCCTTTCTTGTGGCAGGATGACTTGTATGAGGTCCTCAGTGTTTCCAGAAACAGCCCCAAGCGTCGTAGGCCAATGATCCTTAATCAAACTGTCTCTGAATTGACAGGAGAAGACCCGATTGCGTTGAGACCTACGTCGTCCCAATCTGAGCGATCGGACAGCCCAATCGGAGGGCTCTCAACAGAACGAATATTTGTGTAGGCGTAATATAGCAGAGCACCGGGCGAAGGTGGCAGCAAAGCGTTCTGAAGCCTTCGGGCTATCTCACTGGATCGCATCGAGTAAACTGGAGCCAGGTCCGAACTGCGGACCTGACATCGATGGTGACACGAGCGCTTGTCAGGGCCGCGTGATGACCTTATCCTGAACTTCAGCCGCAATGATCGCAGAATCGCGAGGTATTCGTAAGAAATCCGCTCGGCTAATAAGTCTTAAGCGGTCGGTTATCGTTCACTGCCTCGGACGGGTTTCATTTGAGCGGTCTCCGGAATAATTATTGATGCGGCTTGGGAAAGATCATTACTTTTAGGGTCGGGCAAGGCAACGACGCGCGCAAAACGTCGCATCACACCCGCGTTGAGGGTACCGGTAAAACTTCGGACAAACCCCACTAGGGAAGCTCGGATAAACGGTACTGCTCCCTTGAAAATGCGGATTCGTGATTCGTCCTGGAGAGAGCCGTGAAGACGTCTCTTCGCTTTGTCGCTTGCTCCGAACAGACGAACACGTGACCGCAACCGACATCGAGACACAACAGGAAACGGATTACGCCCTGGCACAAAAAGCCGCTCAAGGGGATATGGATGCCTTTGAGCAGCTATACCAGCGTCATAACCGTCGCGTCTACTCGCTCTGTTTGCGAATGACCGGGAACGTGTCCGAGGCAGAAGATCTCGCTCAGGAGGTCTTCATTCAGCTCTTTAGAAAAATAGGAAGCTTCAGAGGTGAGTCAGCTTTTACTACCTGGCTGCACCGGCTGACTGTCAATCAGGTGCTCATGCACTTCCGCAAACGTGGGGTGCGAATGGAGTCAACTACTGAAGACGGTGAGACTCCGGTCCAGATAGTGAAAGGTACGGAAAACCCGAATGCGATGCCGGTGGTTGATCGCATCGCGCTCGATAAGGCTATTGCGCAACTTCCGCCCGGCTACCGCACAGTATTCACTCTCCATGATATTGAAGGTCACGAGCACGAAGAGATCGCCAGAATGCTCGGCTGTTCGGTAGGAACTTCGAAATCGCAACTTCATAAAGCCAGAATGAAATTGCGAGGTCTGCTCAGGCAACAGAAGACCTCAGAGTAGCTTCCAACACGCTCTGTCGACTAGCGACTTTCACGTGTCGCAACAAGAGCCTAATAGCAGGTACCAGCGGGATGTGTTCTAACGCAGTCTCCCCTTGATTGCTCGAAACCAAAATGCCGTGCTCCCTCTCAACATCAGAAGGAGCACCGTAAGTCAGAGGTTATAAGACAATGAACTGCGAGAAGTGCCAGGAGCTGATCAACGATCTGCTAGACGGCTCTCTCCATCGCGAGGACGAGCTATACCTAAACTCGCATCTGAACGATTGCCTTGACTGCCAGAGTGTTCGTGCTGACCTGCAGTCGATCGTGACGTTTTGCCAGGCGCACCGAGGCGAATACGTAGCGCCGCCGAATGAGCGCGCATTATGGTTGCGCATTCGGAACACGCTGGAGGCCGAACGCCCTGTCACTGCACCGCCGGCTAGATCAAATGTGCGGCAAGCCAGACCTGGATGGTTTGGTCGCAGTTGGGAGCTTTCTTTGCCTCAGTTGGCGGGAGCAGTCGCTGGGATCGTCTTGCTAGTATCCCTCACCACGTTTGTTGGGCTGCGGCGTTGGGAGAACATGGGCTCGAGATCCCCACAACAGTTTGCGACCGCGACGATGAACTTGTCGGCGGCGAACGTTTTAGATCGAACGCGACAACAACAGCAGATGATTGATTACTGGAATCAACGCGTAGAAATGAACAAGGTTCGCTGGAGTCCGCAAATGAGAGCGACCTTTGATCGCAATCTCAAAGTCATTGATCAAGCCGTGAATGACTCTATGGATGAGTTGAGTAAGAATCCGCACGACGAAGTATCAGAAGAGATGCTCAACGCTGCGCTTAATGAGAAGTTGGCGATCTTAAAAGAGTTCGCAGATTTATAGACGCATCCCATACCTTTTGGAGACTGAAAGTTTTCGTAATTGAAGAGCCCCACACCAATGAGCATTCGAATGCGGCTGCCGCATACTAGATCTTTTCGCGTCTGTTTCTCACTCGCACTGTTGGCCTCTCTGGCTGGCACAGGCGTGGTTGGTGTGGCCCAGCAGACGCTCAAAAGAACCTATCCCGCCGGCAAGAACGTCCGCATAGAATTGAAGAACATTTCGGGAACGATCACTGTCGAATCCTGGAAACGAGACGAGATCAAGCTCTCCGCCGTTCTTGAAGCGCCCATTGCCAAGCTTACTCCTCGAGTAAACGGGGAATGTCTTGTCGTAGACGTCATGGGTGATAACCGCGGCCGCGGAGAGGTAGGAAATGTCAATTTCAAACTTCAGGTTCCCGCGGATGCCAGCGTAGATTTGGAAACTCGTCAGGGCAACATCAGTGTCAGCAACATTCGCGGCGGACTCGTTCGCGCCCACGTGTCGTCAGAAGGCGACATCGAGCTTACCGGAATTACTGCAGGTCAAGTCATTGCTCAAAACACCATCGGTACTATCTTTTTCGATGGCGAGTTTTCGCGTAGCGGTAGTTACCAATTCAAATCAGGCAATGGTGACATCACGATCAGGATTCCCGCCGACTCGGCCTTCAGAGTTGTCGCATCGTCGCAGGGCAGAAACATCGCCTTGGGTCAGTTCTGGAATGAGAACATTAAGAATCTTGGTGGTGGCAGAAAGTTTGAAGGCGACGTGCGGAATGGCCATGCAACAGTGACTGTTTCAAACTACCAGGGTCGAATTACATTCATGCGTCGCTAAACGCGGCGAGTGGGGGGCAAACAAGCGGACTGGTTTTATGGTCCGCTTTTTTTGCGTTCTTCGATACGACTCGGTGTTACTATGCAACGCGATCGCTCGCCGTTGAATGACAACAACAATCCTTGAACCAAATAAGCGTCTCCGTTGTTTCATATCTTATTTTGCGTTGCTTCTATTCATTGCAATTCCCGCGTCTCCTGTTGCTCAACAAAACGCCAAGGATAAAAAAGAAACCGTAGCTGCACGGCAGCTACTGAAGCAGACGATCACGCGAAACGAGAGCCAACGTTTTGGTTACGGGGGAACTGTGTCGATCGTGGGTGCGCCAGTGGGCTCAATAACCATCGAGTCGTGGCAACGAAATGAAGTAGCAGTAAGCGCGAATATCGAACTCCAGGCCGAATCCGATGACGACTTGAAACGCCTCGCTGCCGTTAACACGTTTGTATTTGACGAGGACCTTAATCACATCAGGGTGGTGACCACTGGAACTCATGACAAGCAGTTCATGAAACGCACCGCCAAAGACTTTCCAAAAAAGTTACTCGGCTTGCCCTGGAAGATCGATTTTCGAATCAGAGTCCCACCAGCAACTGATTTAGAAATTGACGCCGGGCGCGGGCCAATTAGTGTTGTTGGTGTTGAAGGTGCGCTGCGAATATCGGCGAGCGAGAGTGAAACTAAGTTAATGTTAGCTGGCGGGACGGTGACCGCGACGATCGGCATTGGAAAAGTGGATCTACTAGTGCCGTCGCGAAGCTGGCGTGGCAACGGTGTACAGCTTCGTTTGGCTGCAGGGAGCGTCACGGCGGAGTTTCCGGTCGGCTTTAGTGGTGATATCGATGCTCAGATTCTCCGCACGGGTAGCATCGAAGACAGTTTTGGCGCACTGCAAGCTCGTGAGCGGCCAGGCATAACTCTTCAAATGGTAAAGGCGCGTGCGGGTGCAGGCGGAGCTTACTTTCAATTCATAGTCGGAGACGGAATGGTTTACTTGAAGAAGCGGTCCAACGATTGAAGCTGGATTAACTATTGACTATTGACGATTGGAGTGCCTCGTAAATTTGCGCTGTTGTAATAACGATTGTCAGAAACACTCCGATCGACAATCGTCAATCATCAATCGCTTATGTATCCTGTGCTGCTTCATTCTTCACGAAACGGTTTTCATCATGGCAGTAAAATCTGATCGCTGGAGGGCTCGGAAATTTTGTGGTCCATCTGACAATGCTCAGAAACCGCACACTCTCGGACGTTTGTCGAAAGCGTAGTAGAAAGCTAACTCCCTCAAACACTCAGAAACTCCCTCGCGATCCCTTCGATCTCGACAAAAAGTCGACGC
>JBKPAL010000192.1:0-8620 GCA_046726395.1 Acidobacteriota bacterium | reverse complement strand
AATCTGCGCCGCGCGGTATTCGTTTCGTAGATCCCTTTCCAGTTCAACCGCACTGTCGCCCAATCGCACTGCGCAGATTCCTTTACTCGTAGCCGCCACAATTAGCTTGCCGAGTGGCGAATCAGCGATGGCATAGCTGATTGTCATGTCACGACCACCACGACTGTAAGTTGCAGGAGTCATTCCTAGCTCAGCTTGCGCCTTCTCATAGAGGCGGCTGCTTGAACCATAACCCGCGTCATACATTGCCGCCGTCACTGATGCACCGCCTTGGACGCCCCCTCGAAAGCGCGCAGTGCGACAGGCTTCGGCATACTGACGCGGAGTTATGCCGATCACATTCTTGAAGGTGCGCTGCAAGTGAAACGAACTCTGACCGAGCTCGCGGCTTAATGCATCGAGACCTAGGCGCTCGTCGCCCTGTTCAAGCAGATGACATACGCGCTGGACCATGTCGATCTGTGGATCAAGCAACGGCGTCTCTTTTGGACGACAGCGCAGGCACGCGCGGTAGCCAGACTGTTCAGCGGCCGCAGGCAGGGAGAAAAACGTCACGTTCTCGCGTCGTGGAGTGCGCGCTGCACAGGACGGGCGGCAGTAGATATGGGTAGTGCTAACGCCGAAGACAAATTGGCCGTCGAACTGTCGATCTTTCGACAATACGGCTCGCCAAAAGTTGTCGGCAACGTCAGCCGAAATGTTTGCTTGAGCTTTCAAAACTGCACTCATCTTAGCACCTCGAAACGATCATTCTTATCGAGGGCAGAGTAGAGGATGAGTGGTTTCGAAGATATCCGCTTCTTGCGGTCAAAAAAGGGTCGCGACCTCTGGCAGGTTGGGAAAAGTAGGTGGACATAAATGAACCAATGTTGAAAAGCGCAGTTGGGAAGGGGGCAGTCGGTAGATTCAACCTTCGCTAGATTCAAGGACCCCCCGCTCAAGGTTGAATGCCAATCTCTTTCATTGTCACTGGTGCTACTGGTTCCTCTTGCTGATCGATGAGTCTTGTGAGGGTTGAGCGGGGGCGCCTTGAATCTAGCGAGGGTTGAATCTACCGACTGCCCCCTTCCCAACTGCGCTGTTTACGTTGACGGCTCCCCCTTCTGAGTGCGCTTTTCAATGTTGGCTCGCTTGTAACGGATCTGAGTAAGACACTCATGTAACTGTCTGCACTCTTTTTCAGATCAGTGTTATCGGTGTTCATATGTAGCCTCATCCATCCGCGAGCGCGCGATGGTACTGACTCGCTGGCATCGAGCTGTCATTGCAATTCTGGTGGACCAATTTTGATCACTCTTAACGGTGTGATTAAATAAAAACTTAAAGCAAATTCAATGACTGATTTCCTCTCTTCTCTTAACTCCGAACAGCGTGAGGCCGTCACCAACACCGAAGGCCCACTCTTGATCTTGGCCGGTGCCGGCTCGGGTAAGACGCGTGTGATTGCATATCGAATCGCTTACCTGATGGCAGATAAAGGCATACCGGCATGGAACATTCTCGCCGTCACGTTCACCAACAAAGCTGCTGAAGAGATGCGGCAGCGCGTGCAGCGACTGTTACGCGACCAGGAGCGTTCCAGCACGCCACTCGTGTCAACCTTTCATAGTTTGTGCGTTCGCATTTTGCGGCAGGACATAGAAAAGCTGAACGAAAAGTACACACGCACCTTTACTATCTACGATCAGGACGACTCACTTCGCCTGGTGAAGAACTGCATTAAAGATCTTGGCTATGACGAAAAGCAGCTCACGCCACGAGCTGTCCAGGCAGCAATCAGCAGTGCCAAGAATCGGGGTGAAGATGTCGACGCTTACACCGCGCGTGCTGACAGCGCTGACGAACGACGAGTTTCAATTGCTCGCGTTTATAAGATTTACGAAGAGCGGCTGCACAACAATAACGCACTCGACTTTGATGACTTGCTGATCAAGACCGTGCGGCTGTTGCGAGCCGTTCCGGAAGTCAGGGAGAAATACAACAACAAGTTTCGCTACATACTCGTCGACGAATACCAGGACACGAACACGCTCCAGTTTGCGTTAATTAGTTTTCTCACCGAGAGGACACAAAACATTTGTGTCGTCGGCGACGAAGACCAGTCCATCTACAAATGGCGTGGCGCAGACATCAGAAACATCCTCAACTTCGAAAAACACTTCCCGGATGCAAAGGTAATCCGACTTGAACAGAACTATCGCTCAACTCAAGTCATACTCGACGTCGCAGGTGCGGTCGTTAAGCACAACATCGAAAGGAAGGGCAAAAACCTTTGGACCTCAAATCCCAAGGGAGATCGAGTTCGTTATTACCAGGCCTCAGAGGCCGAAACGGAGGCGCGCTGGGTGGCCTCGAAAATCCTCGAACACCGTAAAGAAGATCAAAACCTGCGCGCGGCAGTTTTGTATCGCACCAACTCTCAGTCACGCGTATTTGAAGAAGCAATGCGCCGGGCGGGACTTACTTACAATATCGTCGGCGGTTTCTCTTTTTATGAGCGAATGGAAGTTCGGGACATCATCGCGTATCTGAAACTCGCGCTGAATCCGAACGACTCAATCGCCTTGCAACGTGTGATTAATAGTCCGCCGCGTGGAATTGGAAAGCAGACGCTGGAAGAGCTGGACCGGCGCGCTACCGAGAAGGGGCTTTCACACTGGGAGGTCATTAACGAGGTAATCGCTGAGCCACAAAATCTGAGTCCTCGAGCAATCCTGGGGTTGAAAAGGTTCAAGCAGTTAGTTCTGGGTTTAGTTAAATTAGCTAATCCAACGAACGAAGAAGATACGAACGGTCAACGTCCAGTTTCGGTGCTGACTGAACAAGACGTCTTGGCGAATTCAACAGACGCTTCAGATTTGGATGAAGTCTTCCAGACCGGAACCGCCGAATCCTTCCGTCCTCTTTTCACTTCCACCACCGCTCCCGTCTCAGACGTAGTGAAGGCGGCGATCATCAACACTGGCTATGAATACATGCTCAAAACGGAGAAGACGGATGAGGCTGATGCGCGTTTGGAGAACCTGCAAGAGTTGGTGAATGCCGCAGTCGATTATGACGAACAAGGTATCGAAGGCTTACGTGAGTTCATCGATCATTCAGCTCTGATCTCTGATGCCGACCAATACAAACGAGACGCGCCAGTGACGCTCATGACAGCGCACTCTGCGAAGGGTTTGGAATTTCCGGTTGTATTTATCGTCGGACTCGAGGATGGACTGTTTCCACACTCACGTTCGGCGACTGACCTGGCTGAGCTCGAGGAAGAACGACGGCTTTGTTACGTGGCAATGACTCGAGCCGAGCGTTATTTGTACGTGACCCACGCGATCAAGCGCCGCGTTTACGGTAAGGAGTTGGCTTCGGAGCCGTCGCAATTCCTGAACGAGATGCCACTCGAACTCATTGAAGATCTGACTCGCGGTAACTCCTGGTTGTCGTTTGCGCGAGGGTCAGCTGCGATCGAATACGAGCACGGTGAGTATCGCAAAGAACGTAGTAACTACACCGGCAAGACCTACAACAGCGTCGACTCGATCGCCGACTTCTTCAAGCAACGTGCACAACAGTTGGGCCAAAGCGAACGTCCTCCGAGTGGCATGAACACCCGACGCGGCTACTTCGGTAGTAAGAAAGAGCAATCGACGTCGCCTTCTGGACCAGCGACGAATGCCGGTTCGAATAATTCGGATTTCACTCCGGGCTCTTACGTGCGGCACACAAAGTACGGTCGAGGCTTGGTTTTGCGTCGTGAGGGGGCGGGTGATTCGCTCAAACTCACAGTGAGCTTTCCCGGTTACGGTCAGAAGAAACTGGTGCAGAAGTTCGCAAATCTGGAAAAAGCCTAGGTCTAACCGCGGATAACAAAATTAGGCACTAGGTCAGAAGGCAGCAAAGCATTTTCCATTCGTCATTTGACATTTTTCGTTTGGTCCCTCGTTCTTCTCTGCGCATTCTCGGTGTCTCTGTGCTTCTGTGGTGTTCTTTTGCTTGAGACTGACTGACGCATAAGAAACCCACAGAGGCACGGAGTCACAGAGAATGCACAGAGAAAGATCCACGAATTACCCTAATAGACTGACCAAAAAAATCGACGAAAGAAGGAACGACGAAATGATAAATGTCAAATGACGAATGAAAAATGTTTTACTGCCTAACTTTCTTTGATCCCTGATTGAGCCAGCTCAGCCTGGCCACTGAGATTCAGCAGTTTGATTGCGGCGCTGCGCACTTCTGCATCTGAGTGAGATTCAATCGCATGCACTAACGGCTGCACCTCACCAGCTTTCGCCATCACGAACAATAGACGGAGAGCGTTGTAAGTCTGCTCCCGACTATCCGCATCAAGGTTTTCAATCGCTGCCGCAGCTAAGCCTGAAGCCGCGATTGCCTCACCAATCCTGCGTTTTCTTTCCGGCGACGCGTTTTCCAAAGCACGAGTAAATAGATCGGCAGGACGAGCCGGCGCCAATTCGCTCAGGGCAAGCGCCGCAGCGCTGCGAACTTCGGGAGAGGGATCGTCGAAATGTTGAACCACTGAATCGAACGGCTCATTTTCTGAAGGATGTGAAACTGATGAATCTGCAAAGGAAGAATCCTCCCCAATACCGTTCGTCACTGAACTCAGATCGATCTCACGTTCTCGCTTAGCCTCATGAGCCTCGGCGCGAAAAGCCATCGTCAAACGCTGACTAGACTTGGACTCGATACGCCGCAGGTTCACTTCAGGATCGTCATGCCACTCACTCACATCATCACGGTGAGTCTCACTCACAGTCAGCCGTTCTACGTGCAGCTCGGTATTCAGTCGCTTCTCTTCAGCAAACTTCCGCCGATTTTTCTCTTGTCGCAGACGGACTTCCGCTTCGGAACGGCGCCGCGACTCCTGCTCAAACTTATTCCGATGTTCAGCCTCCTCCGCTCGTAAGTCGTCGATCTCTTTCTTGAGGCGCTCGAGTTGTTGCGCGCGTCCTTCGGCCTCGAGTGCAACGTTTCTCCTAAGTTCCTCCAGCTTGGCCAGACTTCGCTCGTCCTCCAGCTGACGCATTCGTCCCTCGGCCTCGGTTCTCTGTAAAAGATCGGTGGTCCGTTGAAGCGACTTCTCTGCTGCTGCACGGTTCACCTCGGCCACTTCAATGCGATTGCTTACGTCCGCTTCAGAACTTCGCAGTGCTTCTGCGTCGCTGATTATCTGCGCTTCCAGCACCGCTCTCTCCTGGGCTTCTGCTTCATACCGAGCACGTAAGGCTTCTATCTCCTGCAGCCGTAGTTGATGTTCTTCGACTCGGCGACGAGCCCCCTCTTCCAGATGTTGCTCTTGTTCTTTAACGCGAGCACGAACCTCTTCCAGAAGTTGCTGCTCGTTCTGCAACCTCTCACGCATCTCAGACTCGATTCGTGAGCGCTCGGCATAAGTCTGCCGCCAATTCTCCTCGGCTTCCTGAACAAGAGTTTCGAGTTGATTGAGTTTCTGATTCTCCGCTTGCGTTTTTTGTCGCGCTGCCTCTAACGCCGCGCGCCGCACAGCCATTCTTTCCAGTTCCTGACGCAGCTCTTCGGATTGCACCTTCAGCCGCTCTTCTTCCTCGCGAGTTGTCGCCTCAGTTTCTACGAGCAGCGCTCGTTTTTCTTGATTGGCAGCACGAGACGCTGCGATTCGATCTCGCTCCTTCGAAAGCTCTAATGATTCCGCTTCGAGTTTGTCGCGGGCGGCCTGAACTTCTGCTCGTTGCAGCGTTGCAGCGTCGACGCCGTGCCGCAGTAATTCTTCTTCGTGACGCAGGCGTTCCATTTCAGCGCTGTGAAGTGCGGCCGCTTCCTCGCGCTGATGCTCCATCTCTTCCCGTTCCTGCGCCTCTGCCGCGTATCGCTGTTCGAGCTCGGCATCAAGTGTTTCAGCCAGCTCCCCAGCTACTTTTCGCAGATCGAGTACTTCAACTCTCAACCGCTCTTCTTCTTGAAGGCGATGATGGGCTTCTTCTTCGGCGTGCAAACGGGCCAGCTGATCAGTCGCGAGCTTTCGCTCGTCTTCGTATCTGCGGCGTGCTGTCTCCTTTTCTACTCGCTTGCGCGCTTCTTCCTCTTCGTGACGTCGCGCAGCAATCTCGCTGCGGAACCGAGATTCCTGTTCCGCCTTCAATCGCACGTCCTTCTCTGCTTCGTGCCGTGCCGCTACTGCCGCCACTAACTGGCGCTGGACTGCCGCGATCTGTTGGCGGAAAGCGTGATGTTGTTGGAATAGGTCTGGCTCGTTTGCTTGATCGGAGTCAGCAGCCTCGTTGCCGAGGCTTTGAGGGTCGCTTTCATCTGAAGCGTCAGAGCGTCCCGAAAGAGAATCGGTCAGCTCGCGTATCGCGGCATCAACTTCTGTATTTGCGAAAGCTTCAGTTTTCTCTTCGGAGTCGAGATGGCTTTCGATGAAGTAGTCGACCGCAGTCTCTGCAGACTGATCGGTTAACCATCCTCCGGCTTCATTTGTCGACGATTCGGCCAGCTGATTTGCCGGTGAATCAGGATTGGACTTTGGTAACGACAATTGTGGATCCAGTCGTTCTCAAGAAGCGCGAGCGGCTTCGGAAGCAGGCCGAACCGCATGGCGACAGAGCTGATGCGGGAAAGATAACCGCGTTCGCCTTTTTGTTCTACAAAAAAATTATCGGGAAAGTGTTAGTCGTACCGGTGAGAGGTACGACTATCAAGTTGGATTGGTTGACGACTCTCGATCAAACAGTGACCTGCGTTCCGTCAAATTTCGTCAACGAGAAGCCGTTGAAGACTTCGTTGTAGCAGCTTCGCTGATCTCTCAGGATACCGATCGCTAGCTGCTCGCCGAGTTTCATCGATTCTGTAGCGTCTGAACGCCAGTGGACACCCGCAGTGTTTCTCCCCAGGGCCACGTTGGCTGCCAGCTTGTTCAGTTCGCCACCAACCGTTAACTCACTGGCGTCGGCTCCACCGTAGGGAACCAAACTTAGACCATCGTCCGCAGGCTGCACCGGAGTAATATCCAGATCAACCAGTCTGGTTGTTTCCTTGAACCAGGCTTTCAGTATCGTCACGCAAGCTCCTGCCACCGTCGCGTGTCCGGCTCCATACGCGGGATGAGTTGGCGAGCCTTCGGGGAACGCCATCGGCAATAGAGCGTTTCCTGCGGGCAAATAACCACCCAGACGCGAGGATGACGCAAGAGATGCGAGAATCTCCGGATGCACGGGATAACCCGCTCCATGATAGGCCGTGCGGTCCACTCGTGCGGCGTGTACCTCCGGACGTAACCGGCGATGCACAAACCACTTCTGAAACCAAACAGCCTTCAGAGCGCGAGTGGCGACTTCACAGAGGATCGTCGCAATGTGCGGTCCTCCGAATGTGCCAAACCCAGCTTGAGACGGGTTTCCAACATAGGGATTTCCATCATCGAACGGCGCGCCTATGCCCGCCAAAATCAGGAATCCATGGAAGTAGGCTTGGAAAAGAACGTCAACGTGAACCCATTGACTGATGTCGCGTCCATTTCTCATGTACCTCAGAGTTGGGTCAAAGACATTTGGTCCCTGCGCAATCCCTCTCTGCACGGCTAACCAGTCGGCAAAGTTGGTCATATAGTTAATGCTTGGAACTGTGGTTCTGATCTTCTGGTCGATGTTGTTCGCACCAAAGTTACAGGTTTGATAGAAGAATTGTGAAAGGTAAGGACCATTCGCATCACCCGATGTGAGTCCGCGGAAGAGCGTACCTGTTGTGACGACTCCGCCGCTCTTCGCGCCTTTGAAGTCGTTTCCATAGAGCGTGAGATCCGCTGCCGCCGCGTTTGCGACCGCATTTGATCCGTACTGGGAATACGGAACATCACGTAACAACGCCATCCAATAGTTTTCTGATATCTCCGCTGCTTGTTCGCGGCTCGCAAACGCTGGCGCGGGAGGTTGAACTAAGGCGTGCGCGTCTGGTCCCTGCAAATCAAAAGCTAGACCCGCTTGGGGATTCGTTAGTTTCACCGTTCCGCCAAGCGGAATCGCGTCAAAGTCAGCAGGGCTTCCGCTGTTCAATGCCTGGACCATTGCGTTGAAGGCACCCAACACTACCGTGCCATCGTTGTTGTGAGGCAAACCTTTGGAATAGCTACCGATCTTATTCGGATAGAGTGACTCGTCGTTATTTGAAGGATGTTGCAGATTATTAGGTGTCTCTTGCATTCCCCTCGTGGCGGCTTGAACGCGGATGCGGTGGCATTCAGCTCGACGATTTCCCGTCTGCGGACTTGCCGGGGCAGCGAGTGCTTTGGACGACTTAGAAACCGAACCAATCATTGGCTCAAGTGAGACAGCTCCTACGGCAAGTGATGCCACACCCACTTTCTTCAGAAAGCTTCGTCTGTCGGGAGGATTTACGTCGGAAAAACTCTCAGACTGATTTCGATAGATTTCCTCAGGGGTCCTTGATTCCTTCATGTTCGTCTCCTGTTTGTGATGTGTTCCGACTAAAGACTCTTGCCGGGAATCAAATCGTGGATCGTGATCCGGGTTGTTGAGGTGAGTCGGGAGTTTGAGTGTTTTCTACCGGCTTTTGTCAGTCGGGTCAGTGTCGAGTTTGAAAAGGCTGGCGCTTTTTATCACAGATC
>JBKPAL010000191.1:0-15077 GCA_046726395.1 Acidobacteriota bacterium | reverse complement strand
TGCTGAAGAAGGCGAAGCTAACGAGACAATTCAGGCAGAGTACAGCGGCGAAGAAGCCGACATCGGTTTCAATGCGCAGTACCTTCAGGAGTTCTTGAATGTTGTTGGAGACGGAAAGATCGCGTTCGAGTTCAAAGATGGCAATTCTCAGGCTCAACTTCGTCCCAGCGAAACCGGTGAGTACGATTACAAGTACATTGTTATGCCGATGAGAATATGATTTCTCTTCTGAGCAATGAAAGAAGTGCAAGTGTCGTAATACATAAACAATGAAACGATGAAACCGATGCTAGTTGCGAAGACTGCCACTATCGTAAACCGCCCAATGACTTTAACTCCTCTTCCGTTAACTTGATTCCCCAGAATCTTCCTTTTGTTGGTTATCAATTGGAAAGGTAGCGGGTGCGGTCCACAGAAATGATGGGCCAATCTAAGCACCGCCGCTTGCATATTTTCCGATAGCTTAAGGTTCATCGTCGGCACTCTCGTAATAAGACCGAGTCCAAGCCTACGAGCCTCTTGTCCTTGCGTCCCTTTCGCTTATTTTCGGGCGTGCTCAGGGTTTCCCTCTTTTGAAGAGGACAAACTCCATTCTTATGAGTCGATCAGTAACTCGGTAAAGAACGGTACTGAGCGGCGAGGCATAAACGATTTTCGGACGACTTGCTATGTTAAAATTTATTCATGTACCTCGACTTCATTGAGGCCCATCAGTTTAGAAATTTAGAAGGAAAGATCTCGTGGGGACGCGGCCTGAATATCATCTTCGGTAATAATGGCCAGGGTAAAACAAACTGGCTGGAAGCAATCTATTTACTCTCCAGAACAAAGTCTTTTCGCACCCAACGACTCCAGGAATCAATCCGTTTCGGTGAGGATGTAGCATCCGTGTATGGTCAAGTATCAAGCGGAGCCTCTCTTCAACGCGAACTAAGAATCGGACTACAACAAAATACCAAGTCGATCTGGGTCAACGGTAAGCGCGAGGCTTTGGCGAGATACCTGGGCCACCTACAGGTGTTTGCTTTTACCGCTGATGAACTCGAAGTTGTACGCGGCATGCCTGAAGCGAGAAGGCGGTTCATAGACCGCGGCGTCTCGTCCCTGCGACCAAGCTATGTTCAGACACTCGCGGATTACACACGGGTCATCAAACAGAAGAATAGAATTCTCCACGACGCTTCAGAGCAGGACTCGCCGACAGATAAAGCGGCCGATCTACTGTCGCCGTGGAATGAACAGTTGGTGAAGCTCGGTACCGAAATTCATCTGGCTCGATTGGATTATATCGAGCGAATTAATGCCGTGCTTGAGCGGGCTCTGTTCGAACCTCAGGAGGTGTTTATTCGCTACCGTTCGTCTCTCGAAGGGAGGGGTGAGTTCAGCGAGTACGCTCAACTTTTGGAGGAGCGACTGAGGTTGCGGCTACCCGCGGAACTGGCTGCCGGATACGCGCTAATCGGACCCCACCGAGACGACCTGGAAATCCTTTTTGGGGGTCGAGAAATGAGGGTTTATGGGAGTTCCGGCCAACAGCGTAGCGCGTTGTTATTATTAGACTTAGCGGCGATTTCAGTGTATAATTTATGGCACTCGGATTATCCGCTTTTTCTCGTCGATGACGTCGATGCCGAGCTGGACGAAAAGAGGATAAAACGGCTGTTGGATTATCTTGAAAACCGCACTCAAACATTCATCACCACGTCAAAACGGAGCCACGTCGAGGAGTTTCTCTCACGGGCTAGTGTGTACGAAATTGATGGCGGGCGAGTGCACAGGAACGGAGAAGAGCGCGTAGTTTTTCCCGCATCAGTTGCTGCGAACGAAAGCCTCTAGACTCTAAGAGCCGCGTGGTCGCGACTGGAGGCAAGAAAGGTTAGGTAGAAGCATTTGGCAACACTTGGGCCGACGACAGATAAGAAAGGGCAGTTATACGATTCGTCTTCGATCACGATTCTCGAAGGGCGTGAAGCCGTACGCAAACGCCCCGCGATGTATATCGGATCAACTGGCGAGATAGGGTTGCACCATCTTGTATACGAAGTCGTAGACAACTCAATCGATGAAGCGCTGGCCGGTTACTGCGATACGGTTGAAGTAGCGATCCATATGGATAACTCAATTACTGTAATCGACAACGGCCGTGGCATTCCGATTGACGAGATCAAGAAAGAGAAGAGGTCTGCCGCTGAAGTAGTGATGACAAAACTTCATGCGGGCGGCAAGTTTGATTCTAACGCGTATAAGGTTTCGGGAGGTCTGCACGGTGTAGGAGTCTCCTGCGTGAACTTTCTCTCCGAGAGTTTGCATCTGGAGATCTGGCGAGATGGCAAGACCTACGAACAAGACTATGTTCGTGGAATTCCAGAAGAGCGGTTGGCGCAAACCGGTAAGACCAGAAGACGCGGAACTAAGATAACGTTCAAACCTGATACACAAATCTTCGATACCACAGCGTTTAGTTTCGACAAGCTCTCGGAGCGGTTGCGTGAGAAGGCCTTTCTGAACAAAGGCATTCGCATAACGATCAAAGATGAACGAGAGGAACCGGAGCGATCACACGAGTTTTATTACAAAGGCGGCATTGCAGAATTCGTCAAACATCTCAACAAGAATAAGACAACGCTTCATGACAAACCGATCTATTTCGAAAGAGAAAGCGACAGTCTTTCGATCGAGGTTGCGATTCAATACAACGATGGATATGACGAAAAAGTCTACTCGTTCGCTAATAACATCAACACAGTAGACGGCGGTACTCACCTTTCAGGATTTCGATCCGCTTTCACGCGCACCATCAACGCTTATGCGCAGTCTTCGGGTTTGGCGAAGAACTTCAAAGGCTCGCTGACTGGCGACGATGTGCGTGAAGGTCTAGTCGCTGTTATCTCGGTAAAGCTTCCGCAGCCGCAGTTCGAGGGTCAGACTAAAGGCAAGCTCAACTCCGATGTGAAAGGTGCTGTTGAGTCGTTTCTTAATGATCGTCTGACGGAATACCTTGAACAGAATCCAGGTGTTGCCAGGCGAATAGTCGGTAAGTCCCTCGACGCAGCTCGCGCACGTGAAGCTGCGAGAAAGGCTCGCGAGATCGTTCGCAAAGGGGCGCTCGGTTCAACGATGCTCCCAGGAAAGCTAGCTGACTGTCAGGAGCGGGATCCGGCGCAATCAGAGATCTACATCGTGGAGGGTGATTCGGCTGGTGGTTCTGCCAAACAGGGACGTGACCGCAGAAATCAGGCAATCCTTCCGCTGAAGGGCAAGATTCTGAACGTCGAAAAAGCTCGCTTCGACAAGATGCTGGGACACAGCGAAATCAAATCACTGATCACGGCTCTTGGAACGGGAATCGGAAAAGAAGATTTCGATGTCAGCAAGCTGCGATATCACAAAATCATCCTGATGACAGACGCTGATGTGGATGGTTCGCACATCCGAACATTGTTGTTGACGTTCTTCTATCGGCAAATGGCTGAGCTGGTTGAGAGAGGTCATGTATACATCGCGCAGCCACCCTTGTTTAAAGTAAAGCGAGGCAAGAAAGAAGAGTACATCAAAGACGAAGGCGCAATGACGCGGTATTTGATGAGAATGGCTACCGCGGACATGACCGTCAGAGTCGGAGGAAACAATCGGGAAATTGAAGGTCGAGAGCTGGCGAAGTCTTTGGAAAAGATGGTCGACTTCAAGCGCTATTCAGAACGCGCGGCAAGACGCCTCGGTGGCGATTCCCATCTCCTCGACACGTTGCTCGATGCGTTCGCCGGAAAGAAAGGCGTACTCCGCAAGGCCGGAACAACTTTGCGCGTGGTGTTTCAGGACGGCGATTTGATGGCCAAGATTGAGGGCGTGCTCGACAAGGCTGGTTACAAGACTGATCTATCAACGGACGAGGAACACGGGCTCTGGGCAATTGAAACGGTAACGAATGCCGGTTTGAGCATCGTTATCGATTGGAACTTCGCGAGCTTTGTTGAATTCCAGAAAGCAGTTGAGCTGTACATGGCGCTGGAAGACAATCTACCTGGTCCTTTCATCAGTGGTGAGAATGGGACGAAAGAGGAAATACCTACTCGCGATGCATTGCTCGACAAAGTTCTGACCGCAGCTAAGAAGGACCTCTCGATTCAGCGCTACAAAGGTTTGGGTGAGATGAATCCGGAACAGCTCTGGGAAACAACGATGAACCCCGAGAAGCGCACGTTATTGCAGGTAAGGGTCGAAGACGCAGTGGAGACCGGCGAGATATTCACTGTGTTGATGGGTGATGCGGTAGAACCGCGACGAAAGTTTATCGAGGACAACGCTCTTGATGTGAAGAACCTCGATGTCTAACAGATCAAAGCTCCTCAGGAAAACGATCAACTCTGAACCGAGAAATCTTAAGCGGGCGTCCTGCCGGGATGCCCGCTTTTCTTGCCGCAATTTCGACTTGCTGTGCGGCTGTTTCCACACCCTCAATCGCCGGCAACAGTAATCCTCGCAGGCCGCAATCGTCTTCAACAATCACTCCAAACACTTCGGGATCGAGATCTTCAAAGCACGAAGGCTCTGGTGGAAACAACACGTCGACCGAGTATCGAAGATTGCTAAGTTCAGCAGGAGTTAGCGGAGGGAATCGCGGATCTCGAGTCGCTGCTCCTATGGCGTTATTAATTAACTCGGCCACTAGCGTCGATTCAATCGGCTCGACTGTACCGATACACCCGCGCAGATCACCTTCGAGAGTTTTAATGGAGACGAAGCATGCGGCTGGCGTGTCCAGTAACTTGGCAACGCTTTCTTCAACGCGAAGTTTTTCACCAGTCAGTATGAAGGTTTCGATAGTCTGCCGTGCAAGTTTTGGAAGCAGATTGTCCGGCCTCTCTTGAATGTCAATGTGGTGACGAACATCCAGCCTTTTGAATCCCTTTGAGAGTTGGGCCACTAAATATCCCACACCAAAGGGCGCCTCGTAATGCAAGACTTCACAATCGGGTGGCGAGTCGTGTGAAGCTCCCAACGCTACAAGCATCGATC
Source organism: Acidobacteriota bacterium (assembly GCA_046726395.1). Taxonomy (GTDB): domain Bacteria; phylum Acidobacteriota; class Blastocatellia; order Pyrinomonadales; family Pyrinomonadaceae; genus PSRF01. Next base: position 10,061 of record JBKPAL010000191.1, on the reverse strand, counting down.
GATAGCCGCATTCACCAGCGATCCTCCGCAGATGCGGATCAATTTCGATAATTCGTTCGGGAACGTTGGTGCGCAAGGCGTCAACAACCTGTTCATCAAATAGGTGGGCCACGGGGTTGTACCCAGCCGGTGCATCTGGAGTCAGACGATGACTCAAATCGCCGCTGGCGATCAATGCCACAGGTCGACCGACGGCATCGGCAGCTCTACGCACACACTCGCCAAAACGTAAATGTTCAGCGTTCGATAAGAAGCTATATCCCAGTGCCACCACTCGACCTTGCCAGCCGTTGTGTTGCAGAAAGTAGAGAGGCACCGCTGTACCGTGATCTATTTCGTAGTTCTCGATTGAACTGACCACGAGACTCTCTTCAGCTGCAGCTCGAGAGATCATCTGCAGCAGTTCGTCGTCAACCGGAGCATCGACCACAGCGTTCGGTGCACGAAAGTTCGCGAAGTCTCCATGAAGCGTCGGATCGTCATAAGCGACAAACGTTTGTGCGTCGAGAGGAGCGTGCGGAGAGATAAGGATCAACGACTCGGCTCCGCTTGCGATGAGTCGTTTCGTCAGCTCGGTCATCGCATCAATGGAACCGCGAACCTCGCTGATGGCTTGGCCGCCGACATCCGGGACCATGATTGGCGGATGAGGAGCAATTCCCGTGTAAACCAATGAGCTTTCGGTGCGCATACTCGATGGGCTCTCGCCGAGCTCTTGTTTGTTATCGGGCGGAGTGCTGCTTTAAAGCGACTGCGAGGGAACGAGGTAAATTCTATCACTTTTGATCGCGAAAGAATGCTGAGGGTCCATCCACAGATTACACAGATTTCACAGATTCAAACGGCAAGCGAGCGAGCGCGACAAACTTAGGATCTTTCCGTCATCATTCTGTCGGTCTGTGCAATCTGTGTAATCTGTGGATTGCCTTTGGGAATCGGCGCACGTTCAATTATTCTCCAGCATGATGAACGATTTTGATTTCGTAATTGTTGGTGCAGGCCCGGCAGGCTCTTTCGCTGCCGAGCTTCTTGCAAACGGCGGCGCAACTGTAGCCCTGTGCGACGGTAGACCAGAGGGCGAGCCCAAAGCATGTGGCGGAGGAGTGACAGCAAAGGCGTTGAAGGCATGGCCGCGGTTGCTTGGAGCGGTTGGACGGACAGTCAACGAGTTGGAAATGTTTTCACCATCTGGAAAACGCCTGCATATGAAACTCGACGAGCCTTTCGCAATCTACTCGCGCATCGCCTTCGACTCTTATCTACGTGATCGTGCCAGGGATGCCGGCGCAGTTGTCATCTCACAAAAGATCTCCGCTCGCGGTATTAGTAAGAAAGATGGACATTGGCATATTACTGACTCAAGGGGCAATGAGTTGCGCGGGAAGGTGCTCGTGGGAGCCGATGGAGCGAACAGCGGAATTGCGAAAATGTTGGTTGGGCCATTAGCAACGTCTGAGATGGAAGTGGCTTTCGGATACCGTGCACCTTTACCTCAGAACGTGGATGCACCTACCGTGGTGGCTTTTCTACCTGGGTGGGTCGGTTATGCGTGGGCGTTCCCACGGTTGGACCACATTTCGTTTGGGATTGCGACAACTCAGGACGCCTTCGAACACAAACCGCTCGATGACCTGCTGTGGAATTTCATGGTTGCTTATTACCTCCATCGCGAAGACCAAACTGCAGCACTCTGGATAGCCAAGGAAGATCGAGAACGTGGTGTTCAGATCCGAAGCGAACTACAACAATCAGCCGAACGTTATGCGGCTCGTATTCCCGGACTGAGTTCCACAACTCTTGAGACTAGAAAGACGTGTGGTGAAGACTGGGCGCTGGTGGGTGATGCAGCCGGCTTTGCCGATCCCGTAACCGGCGAAGGAATTTATTACGCGTTGCGTTCAGCAGAGCTTTTCGCTGAGTGCTCACTTGCCGGAAAACATTGCGAGTACGAGCAGAGATGGCGCGCCGACTTCGGGAATGAGTTGAAGCGAGCTTCACAAATGCGACGTCGCTTCTACGGAAACTTTTGGGGAGCTCCGTTTACGGAGAGGATGATCGAGTTTGCCCGCGGTCATCGGGGAATAAAGCGGGTGCTCGGTGATCTGGTCGCCGGCGACCAGGGGTATGTGAATCTGAAGAAGAAGCTGGTGAAGAGCGCTGTATGGCCACTCAAGTGATTAAGGAGCGAGGCGCTTGATCGTCCAAGTGCCGTTTGATTCAAGTTCATAAAGCAATCGATCATGTAGCCTGCCAAGGCGGCCTTGCCAGAACTCAATCCGGTTAGGTTTCAGCAAATACCCACCCCAGTGTTCCGGCCGTTTGATGACCTGACCTTCATAAGCTTTCTCAATTTCCCTCGCCCGATCTTCAAGTATCTCCCGACTCGCAATTACCTGACTCTGAGGCGACGCTAAAGCTCCGATTTGGCTCTCGCGAGGTCTGGTTTGGAAGTAAGCGTCAGATTCGCCGGCCGAGATTCGTGTCACCGTTCCTTCGACGCGCACTTGGTGTTCAAGCGGCGCCCAATGAAAGACCAGAGCGGCGTTCGGGTTCGATTCCAGTTCATGCGCTTTGTTGCTCTGGTAGTTTGTGTAAAAAACAAAGCCCCGCTCGTCCAGCTGTTTTAAAAGAAGCATCCGTGCGGCGGCCCGGCAGTCCTCGGTCACAGTCGCTAGAGTCATCGCTTCAGGTAATTGCAGTCCTGCCTGTTGCGCCTCAGCAAACCAGCGGCTGAACAACTTTATCGGATCAGTTTCGACGACGTCTCCGCTCAGCGAATCTTTTGACGTTACTAGCATCAGAGTTATTCGGTCGTTTTAGTGAATGGTGCAAGACGCCGTCTAAGGTCGTCTGGAATCGGCACAGTTTCGAAGGTCTCTTGCTTTACGGCAGCCAGAACAAAATGAGCATCAGCGACAATCGATTCCTCGCCCTGCCGTCGCACTTCAAAATCAAGACGCATAGACTTGTTACCTATCCGGCCCACATAAACTGACACTTCAAGTAAATCATCGAGCCGCGCCGCTTGCCGAAAGTCACACTCCAAGTGAACACGTGGCAACCATATATCGAGCTCATCAAAGATCTTGCCATACGGCAGTCCTATCGAGCGAAAGAGTTCTGTCTCGGCAATTTCGAAGAAGCGAATGTAGGCGCCGTAAAAAATAATTCGAGCTGCGTCGACGTCTCCCCAACGAACTCGTTCTTCAATCGTGAACTTCTGTGGGCGAGTCACGGCTACGCTTCAATGTCCTTCAGGAATTTCAGCAATGCGTCATTAAACTGCGTGGGGCGCTCTATGTTTGAGACGTGCCCAGCGCCGTCGATGATCTCCAATCGAGAACCGCTGATTTCCTGGTGCATGTATTCAGAATCCGCGGCAGGTGTGATGGCGTCCTCCCGTCCGACAATGATGAGAGTCGGTGCCAGTATGTTCGGAAGGAATGGTCGCTGGTCTCGTCTTTGAGCCATGCCTCGCAACGCCGCAGCGGCACCGTCGGGTGGAGTGTGGACCATCATGTGGCGAACACGCGTGACGATGTCGGGACGTTTCGCCACAGTCTCCGCCGTAAGTAGTTTAGGAAGCATCGCATCGGCAATTCCTTGCATCCCTTCACGCGATATTTTTTCCACCTGTGCCATACGCGTCTGTCTTCCCTCTTCTGTGTCTGCCTGGGCTCGAGTATCCACAAGCACCAGACCACGCACGCGCAACGTGAAAAGACGAGTGAATGCGAGTGCCACGTATCCGCCCATCGACAGGCCAACAATTACCGCGCGTGAGACCTCCAAGTGATCCAGTAGGTTCGCGATATCGTAGGCCATGTCTTCCATTGCTGATGTGCCAGGTGTTACAGCTGTCTCACCGTGTCCTCTTAAGTCGACCGCGAGCACTCGATAATGAGACTTCAAAGCTGCGACTTGTTCAGTCCACATCGAACGATTGAATGGATAGCCATGAATTAAAACAATGACGGGGCCTTCACCTACGTCATCATACGCAAGTCCATGAGACTCAATTTTGCTGCGGTCCCCGTTCACAGTTAGGTTCCTGCTATGGCTTCCCCTTTCAGCGCATCTGCAACTGCTGTGATCAGTTCCTCGAGCTCAATCGGCTTTGCGAGGTAACGTTGGTAACCTGAAGCCAACGCCCGATCGCGATCCTCATCCTTCGCGTAGGCTGTTATTGCCACTGCCGGAAGTGTTCTGGATGTCGATAGGCCAAACGACCTTATCTGCTTTATGAGCTCGTAACCGTCTGTACCCGGCATTCCGATATCCGAAATAAGAACATCGGGCTCAGCCAACTCCAGCGTGGCGAGCGCCTCACCCGCGGATGTAACTGCGGTCACCCGAGCGTGATATTTACCCAAAGCTGCTTGGATTAGTTCAAGGGTGTCTTCGTCATCATCGACTACCAAAATGTGGAGACCACTCAAGAAACGAGCGGCCTCAGGCAATATTCTAGTTTCAGGTGCTTCGCCAAGTTCGGGAATCGCAGGAACGGGAGCGATCAGTGGCAGGCTCACCGTAAACCTTGAGCCCTGATCTTTGCCGCAGCTCTCCGCGCTGATATTACCGCCGTGTATTTCCACCAGGTGCCTCGCGATAGCAAGTCCCAACCCGAGACCCCCATGGCGCCTCGTGGTAGTGCTATCGGCCTGCCTAAACCGATCGAAAACGAATGGCAAGAACTCGGGGTCAATTCCAGTCCCGGTATCGCTCACCGTGATCACAACTGCGGAGTCTCTTTGAGTCAGGTCAACTCGCACAGTCCCGCCTGAAGGAGTGAACTTAATGGCGTTGGAAAGAAGATTCCAAAACACCTGCTGCAGACGGTTTGAATCGCCCGAGACCATTAACGGCCTTGGTTCATAGTGAACCTGAATCTCAATACTTTTTGCTTCGGCAGTCGGTCTTACGACATTGACAGCCGATTCAATCACAGGCGAAACCTCCACTGGGTGCAAATCCAAATAGAGATTACCGGTAATAATTCTCGACACATCCAAGATATCGTCGACGATCTGCGCCTGAGCTTTGGCATTACGCCTTATCGTTTCTATTGCACGTTCAGTGGTTTGAGAACTCAGATCTCCAGACTCAAGCATTCGCGACCAACCGAGTATTGCTGTTAAAGGAGTCCGCAGTTCGTGCGAGACCGTCGCGAGAAATTCGTCCTTGAGTCTGTTTGAATCTTCAGCAGCAGCACGAGCTCGGCTTTCGCGTTCAAGCAGTCGGACGTTTTCTATTGCGACTGCCGTCAGATTCGCGGCCATTCTCATTGCTGTTACGTGTGCTTCCCGATAAGCCCCATTTTGGTAACTTTGAACTTCAATCGTACCTACAATCCGTCCCATTACGGCCATGGGTACAACTAACGACGACTGTGGTCTAAGTCCATTGTCGGGACCGAGGATCACCGACGGGCGACCTCGTGTAGCAACCATGTAATTGTTGGTAATAACAACGTCCCCAGTTCTCATTGCGCGGCTGTTTGGTCCAACATCAGTGATCGGCATTGGAGGAAGTCCTGAAACGTCAAATTCGTTTCCGTCGCCCCAGGCGTAGCACGCGGTTCTCACCTCCCGCAGCGCGTCATACAAAGAGACGAACAAGCCATCGCATGGTGCAGAGACCACGGTGAAGTCTCGTAACGCTCGAAAGATTGCTGTCAGGTCGTGCGCTGTCCCGAGCGCTTGCGAGAGAGTGGCGATCCGTTCAAGTAGTCGTTCATATTCGGATAGTGCCCGCTGATCGGCCTCACGCAGCGCTTCCTCCACACGTCGTCGCGCAGTTATGTCGCGAGCGATGGCATGTATACCGACAGGTTTGCCATCTTTCACCAGCAAACGACTGCTTATTTCAACCGCAACTAACTCTCCGCTTTTTGACAACAGATCGACTTCATAGTTCGTCCGTGCTTCACCGTGCAGCTTTCGTTGGAGCATACGCCTGGAAGTCTCAGCAGATGCTGGTGTCATCAATGTGCTGAGGTCCATCTTCAGCAGCTCTTCACGAGAGTAACCCGTGAATATCTCCCCGGCTTTGTTAACGGAAGTCACTGTGTAGTTGAGATCCAGCGTGCATACGATGTCGTTCGCGTTTTCGAAGAGCTCTCGATAGCTCTCTTCACTCTCGCGCAGGGCTTGTTCGGCGCGTTCACGATCCGCAAGCGTTTGTCGGATCGTTGCTTCTGATTCGCGAAGGTTTGCTGCTGCCTTTTCGGCTTCCGACCGCGCCTTCATTTGTGAATGCAAGAGTGAGAAGAACAGGAGAGTTATAAATAAGCCGCCAATCAGGGCATGGGGAACAAAAGTCTCGCCTGAGGCCATATCGAACTCGGGCCGGCTGGCAAAATTGAGTTGCCAGTTCTGTCCACCAACTTTGAGCGTATCAGAAGCGGTGAACCGCGGGCGGTATTCAGCAGGCAGAGGATTGTTGAAGCGACTTGAGTCGTGAAGCAGTTGACCGCTTTGATCCTTCGGAGCGTCGACGATCTTAAGGTCAATATCGGTTTTTCGGTTTGCTAAGACAGACTTGAAGAAATCGTCAGCACGAAAAGGAATGGACACAAGGCCGATCAACGCATCGCGCCGGCTTTCAACTGTAGAGACATCACTACCACGCTTATAGATCGGGAAATAGACCACAAAGCCTTGCTGTTTGGTGCGTGGATCGATCTCCTGCACCAGTTTCACAGCCCTGGTCGCTGTAATCTGTCCAGAATCGCGCGCTTGTTGAAGTGCTGCCAGCCTTACAGGTTCAGTACCGATGTCATAGCCGATTGGAAGGAGGTTGAGTGAGTTCGCAGGCTCCAGGTAAACGACGACATAATGCGGCTCCGCATTGCCTTCGGGCCAAATTCGAAAGTCCGTTCTACCGAGTTGACGCATCTTTTGAATAAAGGCGTCTTTCTCGTTGGAATCGAACGTGCTAATGAAAGCAATGCCTTGAATACCGGGGTAATGTTCTTCAATGCCCAGCCGTGTGATGAATTCAGCAAACTCCTGTTTTGTGACTAAGTCACTCGATGCAAAGAAACCTGATGTGGCGCGAAGCAGAGCTTCATACGTTTCTATTCTGCTTTCGATCGCCGATTTGAAATTTTGTTCAGAGGCTTTGAAACGTTCCTCGTCCTCTCCTTGTCCGATCTTAGACAAGCTATAACAAATCACGGCGGTAAAGATCAGACCAGCAAGCAGTACCGCATAAGGAACGAGACTTCTGTTCGAGGGAGCAAATCTAAGAAGGGAGTTGGATCTCATCCGCCCGGGTGTTCCGTGGTTGGGGAAGAGCCGCTAAATCCGAACTACGGATTAACGGACTCTTGTGTCGCAGGTATTTAAATGGTCTCCACTACATCAGCGAACGCGACTCGTTCTACGGCGTAGAAAATCGATGAGCACAAACTGTGACAGATTATCGGGGTTGGCGAAGTAGGCTTTGCCATTTGTCATGGCGGTCATCTGCTTCACGAATTCGACCAGATAGTAGTCACTAGCCAACATGAACGTGTTAATCATTATACCGGCTTTACGACACGCTTGTACTTCCCTGAAGGTGGCTTCCATAACAAATGGATCGCCACCCATGGAATTCTTGTAGAGTCGTCGTGCAGAACCTGCTGATCCTTTGGGCAGAGCTTTCGTTGCGGGCTGCGAGCTATCTAGATAACAGGCTGTGGGCTTGCCATCAGTCACCATCACTATCTGCTTCATCTCTTTTCGCTGAGCTTGCAGGATACGTCGCGCAAGTCGCAGTCCCTCTGCTGTATTCGTGTGGTAAGGCCCAACCTGAGTGGTAGCTAGACGCGCGAGGGGCAACTCTTCTGCCGTATCGTGAAAGAGAACGATCTTCAGCGAATCGCCGGGATACTGAGTTCTAATGAGATGAGCGAGTGCAAGCGCGACTTTCTTGGCTGGCGTGAATCGATCCTCTCCGTAAAGGATCATCGAGTGCGAACAATCCAACATCACGACAGTTGCACAAGAGGATTGATAGTCGCACTGATGAACATGCAGATCCGAGTACTCCAGATTCAGTGGAACCCGTAGTCCTTCACGTTGAATAGCACTGAGCAAGGTGGTGTTTACGTCAAGATTGATCGTATCTCCGAATTCATAGCGTCTGCTTGCGGCAGCTGCTTCCACGCCTGTTGATAGATGAGTTGTGTCGTGCCGTCCGAAAGAGCTCTTACCCATGCTGCCAAGAAGATTGCGCAGTGTTTTGTAACCGAGAAAGTCCAGTCCTTTCTCCGTGACTTCGAATTTCACGTTGCGAGGCAAAGGTTCCGAAACTTCCGGCATGCCTTGACCACGTGGACTGTCTCGCCGTTGAGCGGGCTCTTCTCGCAGCGTGAGGTAGCCCTCTTCAACCAAACGCTCGATTAATTGGTTCAGCATCTCTTCGAGCAACGAGCCTTTGTATTTGCCATCGTTATCCGCAAGCATCTCTTTGATTTGTTGTTGAGTAATCAGACCCTGATCGAGCAGTGCTTGCAAAAGGGCTTGGCGCAGTGCATCTAGCGAGGTATCGGGATTACGACGTTGGCGCGTCCAGTAATAATCATCTGTAAACCCTGAGTCGAGGAGTGACTCAGAGAGACCTTCCATTAAGTCGCCCAGGTTGATGGCCGCAATATCGAGCCCTTTGAATTTTGAGTACCTAATGAACTTCATTGCACGACAATATGGGCCACAGATAAACACGGATGAGACGGATCGAAAAGAAACAGAACCGGGCCACAGATAAACACAGATGACACCGATACAACCATAAGCTTAGCCGATTTGAATCTAATCTGGTTTCGTCAACTTCGCATTAGCCCACAGCGGATCTGAGCGGCTTGCTTTTCGAGGATTATCGAATAGAAGCCGCTTAAACTCGGGCTTTGGGCCAAAGTTAAGCACGAGTCCCACTTCGATATCAGTCGCGCGCAGGTAGTTCAGCAATTGCGCAGAATGTGAAGCATCCAAAGCGCGAACTGATTTCAGTTCAAGGAGCACGCAATCCTCTACAAGCATGTCTGCTTCGAAATCTCCAACACCATATCCGCGGAACGTAACTGGAATCTCAATTCTACGGCGAGCCTTCGTACCGCTTGCATTGAGAGCAATTTCCAGCGATTTTGCATACACCGATTCAAGGAAGCCGTAACCTAGTTCGTTGTACACGTCAAAAAAGACCTTGATTACCTTTTGGGTTACTTCGCCATGCTTGAATTCCTGATCATTCCTTCGATTGAAAGGCGATTCCACGCCTCGATCTCCGTTTTTCATGTGAGGTCTCCTTTGGGTGAGGTGGAGCAGCTATGAACTGTTTGGTTTTCAGATCCGTGTCGTCCGCGTGTATCTATGCCGCCTTCTGGTTTTGTTTGATCCGTGCTATCCGTGTTTATCTGTGGCCGCTAACTGTATTTTCCGGTTTCAGTGAGATCGTCATAGATCATTCCGCGCCGATCTTTCTTAGCTTTTGTAACTGCCGTGTAGCCGCCTTCCTCATTGCGACTAATCTTGTTCTGAGCATACAGACCTTCCAGCACGAATTCGCATGCGGGTACCAATCGATCTGTGTCGTCACTCCTAAAATCAAAAGGAATGGAAGCTGACTCGACGAGATCAGGGACTGCATTCAGTAAACCTAAACACTCTTCTGCCGACGCCGTATCAGCCAGCCGCAAGTTGTTTCCTTGATCGAACCACTGCACAGTCGGAGAGAAATCGATGCCAACGAAATAGCCTTCGAAAACCTCGCCGGCGGCGCGTTTGATCAAATCTTTAGCGATGCGGGTGGCACCGATCTGTTCTCCTTCGTACTCCAGTTCCATCTTGCCGGTCATCGATGGGATTGCAGAGTAGATGTCGGAAATTCTTGGCACTATCTCTTCTTCGCCCGTGAGGAGGAAACGTCTTTCAGCATTGGAAACGACGGACTCCATCACAGTAATCGGCATGCGCTGCGACACACCAGACTGCTTGTCAACGCGATTGTCGTCACGAGCTTCAAACGCTATCTGCTCAACAATCTCACGGATGAATTCCGAAACATGCAGTCGCTCC
>JBKPAL010000190.1:0-4852 GCA_046726395.1 Acidobacteriota bacterium | reverse complement strand
AGAACGAAAACACTGAGAAGACCAATGGGATAAGTAGGAATGCAAGTAATGGAGTTCTTCCACTTCTTCGCATATGCACTTTTTGAACAGAGGAGTGATCGAATCGTGACTTACCTTGCAACGACTTCTAGCTTGACCGTTTCATATTTCGCCGAACTTGTTCCGACCATGATGTCGAACCAACCCGGCTCAACCACGCTTTTCATATTCAGATCAAGAAGAGAAAGTTTGTCGGGTGTGATGACAAACTCGACCGTCTTGTTCTCGCCGGGTGCAAGCGAGATTCGCTTGAAGTCTTTGAGCTCCATGATGGGTCGCGTGATTGAGCTCACAAGGTCGCGAATGTAGAGTTGAACAATTTCGTCACCTGCTCGCTTGCCAGTGTTGGTGACAGTAACAGTGACTTTGGCATCGGCAGACAGTCCAATCCTCGCTGGACTAACTTTGGGATTGGAGTAACCGAATGTCGTGTAGCTGAGGCCAAAGCCGAACGGAAATAACGGTTCCTTGTTCGCAAAGAGGTAACCTCTCCTTGCTGTGGGTTTCCGGTTGTAGTAGAGCGGTAGCTGGCCCACAGAACGAGGAAAACTAATCGTAAGTTTGCCGGCCGGATTGTAATCACCAAAGAGAACGTCAGCGACGCCGACGCCGGTTTCCTGTCCTAAATAGAATCCCTCGAGAATGGCAGGTACATTCTCCGCGATGTAGTTGATTGATAGTGGTCCACTGTTAATGAGTACGACGACTGTCGATTTACCAGTCTCAAGAACCGCTTTGACGAGATCATTCTGGCGTCCGACCAACTCGAGACTGTCGCGATCACCAAGATGAGTGTTGGCCCATCCTTCCTTATTCGTATCTTCATTGCCTCCTAGCACGAGCAGCGCGACGTCCGCAGTTTTTGCAACTTGCACCGCTTCAGCGATTAACTTGCGATCTTCTGCTGGATCGCCGAGATGAGCAGTATCGGCGAACCAATCGCCACCTTCTTTGGTTATTTTGCAACCTTCCGCATAAAGAACTTTGACTCTATCGCCCACCTTCTCCCTTATTCCTTGGAGTATGCTCACGCCGCGTCCGGGATTATCGCTGTAGCCCCCCAGATGAACGTCGGCGGCGTTTGGTCCGATCACTGCGATTGATTTCAAGGCATTTAGGTTTAGCGGCAACAAGTTGTTTTCGTTTTTCAGCAGCGTGATCGATCTACGGGCTGCTTCAGCCGCAAGCGCTCGATGTTCAGTCGAATTCGTAATCCTGGCGGCACGTTCGACATCAACGTACGGATTTTCAAACAACCCGAGCAGAAACTTCGCGCGGAGATTTCGAGCCACAGCCCGGTCGATAGTCGCTTCTGAAATCTGTCCTTCTTTCACCAATTGCAAAAGCGTCGGATACGAATCTGGATCTGGAAGTTCTGTGTCGACGCCCGCCTCAATCGCAAGTTTCGCGGTCGCCGGTTTATCTGCAGCCACGTGATGTAAATCTGCCATTTGAGGAATAGCGTAATAATCAGAGACTACATGACCATCGAATCCCCATTCATCTCGTAGAAGCGTTTGGAGCAACCATCGATTGGCATGAGACGGCACTCCGTCGATTTCGTTGTATGACGGCATCACGCTCATGATGCCCGCTTCGGTCACGGCTGCCTTAAAGCTGGGCAAAAAGTATTCTCGCAACGTTCGTTCTGAAAAATTTGCTGGTGCGATGTTGGTACCACTTTCCGGTTGGCCGTGTGCCGCGAAGTGCTTCGCAGTGGCAATGACATGATTCTCATCAATCGCGGGTCCTGGTCCCTGTAACGCTTTCACGATTGCCACCGCCAAGCGCGAAGTAAGATAAGGGTCTTCGCCATAAGTCTCTTCCGTGCGGCCCCAGCGCGGTTCGCGACCTAAATCCAAGTTTGGTCCAAGCACTTGATGACTTCCGCGTGCACGCGTCTCCAACGCTCCGGCAGTGAAGACTCTCGAGATGAACTCGGGGTCCCATGTGGTAGCGAGCGCTATCGGCTGAGGAAAACTTGTACTGCCCTTGGCCATGTGCCCGTGAAGTATTTCGTCATGAAGAATGGCTGGAATGCCGAGTCGCGTGTTTTCGATCAACCATTTCTGAACTGCGTTGGCGAATATTGCTCCCTCGCGCGGACCCTTCTGTTCCCTCTGCCGCGCAATCTGTCCGATACCATGTTTCAGTACTTTGCCAGCGTTGGCCGGCGAGAAGTCACCGCGGTCCGTCGCAAAATTTGTTTGCGGGTTGACCTGAGGTCGATTGCCCCAAAGACATGTCAACTGCGCAATCTTTTCCTCGAGCGTCATTCTCGAGAGCAGGTCAGTCACGCGACGTTCGACAGGAAGGCGCGGATTCTTATAGGCGGGAAGATTTTCTTGTGCGTTTTTGTGGGTGACTTCCAAGCAGAGTATTAAGCAGACGAGACCGATAACTCTCTTCTTTTTCGAGCAATTCATTTTCAGCTAATCCAGTCATGAAAGTTTCCAGAAAACATGCGATTAACGTCGCGCGAGATTTCTTCACGTGTGACGGTACGTCCGCTGTTCAACAATTGCTCATACGACTCGGACAGTGCAGCTGCGATTTGCCTGCGCGCGTGTTTCCATTTGTAGATCAGTTGTTCTAGTACTCGAGCATCAGAATGTTGAGGAATGAAGCTTTGGCCCAGGAGCTCAAGCCGCTCACGTGTGATCTCAGAGACAATTGAGGGATTGTTTAGAAACCACCAACAGCCAAACGGCATTAAGTTGCTGAACTTCCTGGCCGCTACACACAACTCGTGCTGGTTCTCTCGCGAAAGAAAGGTCGTCAAAAACTTAACGTCTGGGTATTCCGAACAGAGTCTTTCGAGCGCGCTCACATCAGCTTTGCCGATACCATCGCCTGCCTCTCGCAACTCTGGATTCACTCCGCGTCGAACACCGACCATCAATGTCAGCGCAAGGCCCCTCTCTTTCGCTGTTGGTATCACTACTTCGCGAAGCAAGCGGTTGCGTGTGTCATGACTAGGAAACTGAAACTCAGCCGGCAGTGACACCGCCAGGTAAACCGGATTGATCCGGTGAATCCAATTGTCGAGAAAGCGACGCACCGTGGCGATAGTCAGCTGGTCCAGGTCTCGATTCACGGCAACGCCCTGTCGCAAAAGGACCTCGACGGCGTGCTGCCAGTCGTTCAATAAACCGTCCAATCTCAACGAAGATCTGAAGCGGCTGTCCACATTAACGCCATCTATCCAAATCTGCGCCTCCGTCTCGTCTAACGGATCGTTGGTCATCACGACACCACTAAGCAGTGCAGTGTCGAAGATTTCGTCCATATGTTCGCGCAAGTCTCTGGAGTTAAAGAACGCGCGCGCCTCCTTTAGATCGGGTGCACGAGTATCCAGACCAAAAGTATCCAACACTGAAATAATTCCGCGGGCTGATTCGGATGTGGGTGAGTTATCCACGAATAACGTTTGCCAGACGAGGTCAGCCTTGTCTGTTTTGCTCATTCGCCAAAAATGGTCATATGAGATCCTCGCCGATCGAAATGTCTCGGCAATCAGGTAGTGATATGTCAGCAAGTCATCGATTCCGAACAGACACAAGCCATCGAACTCAGACGGGAAAATGTGCGTGTGCACATCGACCACATAAGTTGAATTGACGATTAGATGAACTTGCTTACGAAGCTCTTCTGCATCTGTCAGCAATTCAGTTGTGCGACTCTCGGTAGACGTGACCATAAAGTTTGTGACACCGCGTGGTTATGTCGGGATCTCAGGTACTCTTGCGTCCATTGGATTGGCCCAGCGATCGTTCGGAATTGTCGGAGTCCAACCGGGCCGCAGCGGATCGCGATCATAGGGATACGAGCCGAGACGACGATACAGCTCACGATATTCGGCAAGTTTGTCGCGATCCAGCCGAACTCCCAAGCCGGGTTTAGTTGGGACGGCAATCGTCCCCTCTTGGTACTTCATCTTGCCGCCTTCGATGATGTCATCCGTTAAATGATGGTAATGAGCATCTGCTGCAAACGATAGATTCGGAAGTACTGCGCCCAGGTGCAGCATCGTTGCTAGTTGAATCCCGAGTTCGCCGGACGAGTGGACCGCAACGCCAAGTTGAAATGTCTCACAAACTCCGGCGGCTTTTACACAGGCGCGAATGCCGCCCCAAAATGTCGTGTCAAGAAGAACAACGTCTACCGCAGTATTCAACACATTGGCTGCAAGTTGTTCGAAATTGATTACAGCGGTATTAGTCGCCAGCGGCATGCGGACTTTCTCACGAACACGGCGCATTCCGTTCAAACCAAACACCGGATCTTCAAGATAATCATTTCTTACGCTTTCGATCTGTTGCCCAAACCAGAGTGCTGTTTCCGCGGACCACACGCCATTCGGATCGAAGCGAAAGCGATCGCCTTCTAACGCAGACGCCAGCGCTCGGTAGCAATCCAGTTCATATTCGGGCGGGAACACTCCGCCTTTTAACTTATGAGAAGCGAAACCGTAACTCTTCTTCAGTGCCCGTGCAGACTGAATGAGCTGATCAATTGTTCTAACTTCACCTTCTCGACTATTCGAATTCGGATAGCGGAAAAACAGGTAAGACGCGAATGGCACCCGGTCGCGTAAACGTCCGCCCAAAATCGCTGAAACAGGAACGCCCCACTTCTGCCCAAGAATATCGAGGCAAGCAAACTCGAGTGCCGCTAACATCTGTGTCCGATTGTTGTAGAGCGAGGCTGTTGGGTTGCAGATGAGGAATCGCAGTTCTTCAAGGCGCGCTGGATCATGGCCAAGCACGTACGTCTTGAGTCCACAAAACGCCGCTTCCGCCGATTCACCCCC
>JBKPAL010000189.1:0-8312 GCA_046726395.1 Acidobacteriota bacterium | reverse complement strand
AAGGTGCTTTCTTCGCCGACTATAACGTGAAGGAGATAAAGCTCAATCAAACGTTCGGAGACGACGTTTTCCAGATACCTTAGCGTTGTATCTTAGCGATAAAAAAGAGGCCGCTCCTTCAAAGGGAGCGGCCTCATTGTTTTGTTTGTCGAGAAATTTGGCACTGGTTCAGTTTGAATCTGAATTCTGAACGTTTGCCATTAATTGCCGGGACTGTGAGCAATGATCTGCGCTAATGGATGGGCCTTACCTTCATCTACTCCCCAACATCTTATCTGTACATACGACGGGATAGGACAGCTCAAGGTCCCTTCGCGCCACGCCATTGTTATCCGGTCGCATGATTTTTCGATGATGGGATCAACACGCTCAGAAGACATAGGTGCTGAAACAACTGTAGTATCCGGCCAAAGGTAATCGACAAATCGGTTAGTCTCTGAATGAACGTAAATACCAACGGCGAATGCTAGAAGGGCAATAACTAGGCGAGACATCAGGCGATCCAGAAATCCTAAACACTGGTGATTTCGTGTTCCTTGGACTTGGTGAGCTCGTCGATCTTGCTGATGTAGCTGTTAGTCAGCTTTTGAATCTCATCCAATCCGTCACGTTCCGCGTCCTCTGAAATCTGTTTGTCCTTCAACATCTTCTTCAGACGCTCGTTAGCATCACGTCGAACGTTGCGAACTGCAGTGCGGTGATCTTCAGCAATGTCATGAACCTGTTTAGCCAATTGTTTGCGCCGCTCTTCCGTGAGTGCTGGAATCGGTATGCGCACCAGCTTCCCATCGTTTGAAGGATTAAGCCCCAGATCAGCTGTGCGGATTGCTTTTTCTACTGCACCCAACTGCGTCTGGTCCCAAGGCTGCACGGTGAGCATTTGCGGCTCAGGCGCGTGGACCGAAGCCATTTGGTTCAGCGGAGTCATCGTGCCGTAATAATCAACCAATATCGTATCCAACAAACTGACGGCTGCCCGGCCCGTACGCACCGTTGCCAGCTTTCGGCGGAAGTCCTCGATGACGGTATCCATCCGAGGTTTAGTCTCTCTGATGACGTCCTTTTCACTCATAGCTCAGCTCCCAAACTGATTTCGAGTTGCGGTTTCTACAACGTTCACCTGAGCTCATCAGCTCGACCGGGCCAGACTCTTGTGCCGACACCCGGCTCTCCCTTTATAACGCGAGTAATGTTGCCGGTCTGACGCATGTTGAAAACGATAATAGGGAGGTTGTTGTCCATGCAAAGCGAGATAGCCGATGCATCCATTACCCTCAGCTGTCGCTCGAGAACTTGCTGGTAAGTGATCACGTCATAGCGTGTTGCATCAGACACTTGCATCGGGTCCGCACTGTAGATTCCATCCACCTTGGTCGCTTTTAAAATAATCTCGGCTTTTATTTCGAGAGCGCGCAGAGCAGCCGCAGAATCAGTAGTGAAGTAGGGATTGCCAGTTCCCGCTGCGAAGATGACGATTCGATTCTTTTCAAGATGTCGCACAGCCCTTCGTCTGATGAAAGGCTCTGCCAGCTGAGGGATATCGATGGCTGACATCACACGTGTTTGTACCCCGAGCTTTTCCAGCGCATCCTGTAATACGACCGCGTTCATTACGGTCGCCAGCATGCCAATGTAATCGGCGGATGAGCGGTCCATGTTTCCTGCGCTCTTGGAAACACCACGAAAGATATTTCCTCCGCCCACAACTACCGCCACCTGAACACCGAGGTCGTGGACCGCCTTCAACTCCTCTGCAACGGTTCGCGCGACATTCACGTCGATGCCGTAGTTCTGATCGCCCATCAGCGCTTCACCTGAGATCTTCAGAAGCACTCGATGGTAGACAAGGGATTCGGCGTTGGTTTGTTGGAGTTCAGCGCTCATGGGTCTCAGCGTAACTCGAAACTATCCTACTAGTGATGCGACTTCGCCACCAAAGTCATCCGCGCGACGGTCGAGTCCTTCACCCATCTTGTAGCGCGTAAAGCGTCGCAAGGTTATCTTCTCGCCGGTCTTTGCCGACTTCTCAGTAACAAGTTCTGCCACGGTTTTGGCAGGGTCTTTCACAAAAGGCTGATCCAGCAACACTGTCTCTTCATAAAATTTGTTGAGACGGCCTTCCACGATCTTGTCGATTACCTGATCCGGTTTGTTGGCATTCTTGGGATCGTTCTTCGCTTGTGCACGGGCGATCTCTCGCTCTTTGTCGAGCGCATCCGCCGGAACTTCTTCACGGGATACGAAGCGAGGCTCGGCTGCCGCGATGTGCATGGCGACATCTTTTACAAGCTGTTGGAACTCATCGCCGCGTGCTACGAAATCGGTCTCACAGTTTACTTCTACGAGGACGCCGACCTTTCCTCCCATATGAATGTACGAACCAACGATGCCTTCGGCAGCAATTCGTCCTTCACGCTTTTTTGCAGAGGCTAAGCCACGCTTGCGCAAGACCTCGATCGCGAGTTCTTCATTTCCCTGTGATTCAACGAGTGCGTTCTTGCACTCCATCATTCCTGCGCCTGTTTTCTCGCGCAATTGCTTTACTGCCGCTGCTGTTATTTCAGCCATAATTGCAAATATCTCCCACTCCACTGAAAAGCGCAGGTCCTCGGCAAAACCGGACCCGGCGGAAAAGTTAAAGTCGTAACGAAAAACGCAGCCCGGCGGGAGTCCCGCTTAAAGGCTGCGCTCGCCGTTGAATAATTAAGACTTTGAATCTCTCTTAAGTCGCTGCGACCACAGACTCAGCGCTTTCGTCGGGCGCGGGTTCTCCGGACTGGGGGTTCTCGGAGAGAGTCGAAGCTGCGGAGCTTCCCTCACTTGCGGGCGATGCGTCGGATGCGAGTGCATTACCATCGACTGCTGGGCTGGTACTGCCGTCGTCTTCGATCGTTTCACCTTCAGTAACCGCAATGCCGCCCTCGGTGGCAATCTGCTGTCCTTCGAGGATCGCGTCCGCAATACGTGATGCGAAAAGCCGAACGGCTCGAAGCGCATCGTCATTTCCGGGAATCACATGATCTATTCCTTCAGGCGAGCAGTTTGTATCGACCACTGCCACGATCGGTATTCCCAGGCGATTGGCTTCAGCTACGGCAATCTCTTCTTTGCGCACGTCGATAATGAAGACTGCGTCTGGCAATCGGTTCATCGACTTAATGCCGGAGAGATTCTTGTTGAGGCTTTCCCGCTCACGATCTAGCTTGATGCGTTCTTTCTTGGTCAGCTTTTCGTAGCGACCGTCGGTTTGCATCGCTTCAAGATCTTTCAGACGTTTGATGGACTTCTGGACTGTTTGAAAGTTTGTGAGCAATCCACCCAGCCAGCGCTGATTAACGTAAAACTGACTGCATCGTTCAGACTCTTCGCGAATCGCGTCCTGTGCCTGTCGTTTCGTGCCGACGAACAGAACAGTTTTGCCGCGATCTTCGGCGATCAGGTTGGTAATAAAACTGATCGCGTCGCGAAACATCCGCTGCGTTTTTTGGAGATCAATAATGTAAATGCCGTTGCGCTCCCCGAAGATGTACTCCTTCATCTTGGGATTCCAGCGCCGGACCTGGTGGCCGAAGTGAACACCGGCCTCCAGTAGCTCTTTCATGGTAACCGAAACCAAACTGCTGTCTCCTTTTTTGAATTGGTTTAAATGTACTCGCCGCGACTCACTGGACTCTCAAGTTTTAGAGCAACCAACTCGAGTCGTGACAATGGACTATCGAATTCAAGATTCGACCGCGGATTTCAATCAGACTTTCTCGGATGCTATCCGCGACTGCCATCCAAGGATCATTATTATCGTTTGGAAAACTGGAACCGTTTCCTTGCGCCCTTTTGTCCGTACTTCTTGCGTTCCTTGATTCGGGGATCGCGGGTAACGAGACCAGCTTGCTTCAGAGTCGGACGGAGATCGGCGTTGAAATCAAGTAGAGCGCGAGTGATTCCGTGTCGTATCGCACCCGCCTGGCCCGTAGGACCACCACCCGTGACATTGATCAGAACGTCAAACTTACCAGCAGTCTCTGTAAGTTGCAGTGGCTGGCGAATGATCATCCGCAGAGTCTCATTAGGAAAGTACCGATCGAAGGCCTTCCGGTTAACCTGAACATCTCCAGAGCCCGGGCGCAGATAAACGCGCGCCGTTGAGGTTTTTCTCCGGCCCGTTCCGTAGTATTGAATTTCAGCCACAGTTATATCGTCCTCTTACTTGCTAAGTGTCTATTGCTGGTTTTTTTGAGAAGTTAATGAGTGGACTTGAGGGCGTTGAGCGGTGTGCGGGTGGTCGGCGTCAGCGTAAACCTTGAGTTTCTTAGCCATTGCTCGACCGAGCTTGCTCTTGGGAAGCATCCCTTTGATCGCCAGCGTAATCACCTGTTCGGGACGCTTAGCAAACATTTCTTTCGCAGAAACTTCGCGGAGACCACCCGGATAAAGAGTGTGATGGCGATAAACCTTTTGCTCAGCCTTTGAGCCCTTTAGCACGGCCTTACGAGCATTGATTACGATCACGTGATCGCCCATATCCATAAACGGGGTCCAGCGCGGATTGCGCTTACCCGTCAGAATAGATGCCACTTCAGAGGCGAGATGACCAACGGTTTGCCCGTCAGCATCCACCACGTACCATTTACGATTTCCAGCCAGGTCCTTACCGCTGGGAAAGTATGTCGACATAGTTAACTATCTCTGTTTTAAGCCAATAAAACGCGAACGGCAAGAATACAGAAGCGCTCAGAAAATTGTCAAGCCAACCAGTTTTTATGGTTGATCTTGAGTGAGTTCTTATTGCAACCGGAGATACTTACCGAGGATGGCCCTTCGTGATTGAAGGGTTGGTACCGCCGACTAAGTGTACACGAAAGAAGAGCTCCCCGGTATCAACGGGAAGCTCTTTATCTACCCAGGTTTGATTCTAAGTTACGGCTGGGCCGGTTTAGATCCGTCGGTGCGCTTCAACTTCGGCGCCTCTTGCTTTTCTGCTGGCTTCTGCTCACCGTCTGGAGTTGTGGTTGTATCGTCCGGTGTTGGCTGTCGCCGTTTAAGAGTCGGACGGCCCGGCGCTCCATCTTCACCACTAGCAAGTGCACCTGCTGTCGAGGCGCGGGCATTTGAAAGTCTCAGCAATTTTCCCTTAACTCGCTGGAACTCCGAGGTGCTGATTACATATTCTTCGTGCTCAGGAAATCGCGCAGCCAGCGCTAAGGAAGATGCTCTTCGATCCGGGGGAGCAGGGTGCGTTGAGAACGCCCTGGCAATGAAACCAGGCTTCTTCTTGTTCTTAGCCTCGAGCTTTTCAAACATCGTAGCCATCGCGGTCGGATCGTACCCGGCGGCCCACATGTACTGAACACCCAGTTTATCCGCTTCCTCTTCGGCGCCGCGACTGAATTTCATGAACAGTCCGAGCAAGCCGAGTCCGGCGGTGTTCTGATAGATCAATCCAGGAATACCTCCCAGGAAAATCGAACCACCCAACGCCAGGTACTCGAGCAGCGTTCCCTTGGTCTGGTTCTCAACTGCGTGGCGAGCAGCGACGTGGGCAATTTCGTGGGCCATGACCCCAGCCAGTTCAGCTTCGTTGTCTGCCGCTAGGAGCAGTCCTTTATTGACATAGAAGAAACCACCGGGTAGAGCGAACGCGTTGATCTCGTCAGAGTCGATGACCTTGATTGTGAAGGGGACCTTGGCGTCAGAGTGCAAGACAATATTCTGGCCTACTCGATTGACGTATTCAGTGATCAATGGGTCGTCAATGAACTTCGCTTGTCGGTCAACTTCACCGGCGAGCTCACGGCCAATGCGGACTTCTTTCTCGGTAGAGCCGCTCATCTTAGCGATGATGCCTTTGTTAATGTTTCGTTTCCCGATCATGTTCGGGTCTTCGTTAATCGAAAGCGGCTTTGCGTTAGGAGCTTTGCTTGGAATGGCTGGCAGGGCCTTTGCCGCCGCCTGGTTCAGTTCCTTGGTCTCCTGCGTCTCAGTTGAAGTCTCCTTCTTGTCCTGAGATTTCTGAGTTGACGTCGTTTTCTTGTCTTGCGACTCCTGGGTTTGGCTCGGAGTCTGGGCAAAGCTCGCGACAGAGCCTGCCAAAAGCGAAGAAACCAGTAACAGGGCCATCGCGAGACGGGAGAAGCTGTTCATTTCAAAACCTCCAAATGCTCCGAGACATGTCTTGAGGGTCAGATTGGGGATTGCTCTGCCTGAGACTGGGTTGGTAAAGCTTGCTTGACTAAGTTCAACTAAGACCAGGCCGGCAGTATTTCAACTGGCTTTCGCCATTTCTGAACGCGCAGTCTATGATGCTGAGGCTTGTTAGCTAGGTTGTGCCGGGGCAACTCAGTTTTGCAAATTATCTGCCCGCGAGCATCGATAATGCTTCGTCTTTAGCTGCTGCGGGTTCGGGTCATTATAGGGCAGCCCGCACGCAAAACCTAAGCTTTCACCGATCACCTGCGGATCAACCAGCCTTACGCCGAGAGTATGCCGACAAAGCAATCCAGAAAATCGGTAAAGCCGCCCACGTCAATAATCGGTGCCGGACGATTGGGAACTGCCATGGCACTCGGACTGAAAGACCGCGGCTATCGGATCGTTGCCCTGGTAGGAAGAAGTGTTCCCTCAAAAGATGCGGGCCTGCCGCTACACACCATAAGACTAAGCGCCAGCCAACTGGATCGCCTTCCCAAAAGTGAATTGATTTTGATTTGTACGCCGGACGACGTCATCGAGACCGTGGCGCTCGACCTGGCAACTAGACAACCACAAAAAGGCGCGACAGTGTTGCACACCAGTGGCGCGTTATCCTCCGAAATTCTTCGTCCGTTATCCACCGCCGGCTTCCATGTGGGTTCGATTCATCCGTTAGTTTCGGTCAGTGAGCCAAAGCAAGGAGTCAAAAGTCTAATCGGCGCCAATTTTTGTATCGAAGGCGACGCACGCGCACTGAAGCTGGCACGAAACATTGTGCGCGACTTTGGAGGGCAAAGCTTTTCAATCCCTTCTGACAAGAAATCGCTTTACCATGCGGCAGCTGTGATGTCAGCGGGTCACGTTGTAGCCTTGTTTGACTTGGCAGCAGAAGTACTGGCGCGTTGTGGTCTTAAGAGAGCTGAGGCGCAGAAGATGCTACTTCCGTTGGTATGCAGCGCTGTTGACAATCTGCAAATCAAAACTCCTGAGGATGCATTGACTGGACCATTTTCACGCGGCGATGTGGCAACGGTCATCGAACACGTTAAAGCTCTAAAGGATCTTGATGTAGCTGAAGCTAAGAGCGTCTATCGGTCGCTCGGCCAGCGCTCACTCAAGCTCGCTTCGGATCGGAGCATCAAGCCAGCATTTAAGAAGGAATTGCAACGTGCCCTGGACCAACTAAAAGAATAAGTTGAATGGGTTGCGTCGTACCTGTCCTGGGCAATACAGTTGAACTGAAGGGAAGTTTTTGAGCGAATGCAGACCACACCGACCGCGAGTTATAGCTTGACGTTGAGAGTCAAACTTTCAAGTCGTGCTGGAACATTAGGTCAACTGGCAACAGCTATCGGTCTCGCAGGTGGCGACATAGGCGCCATCGATATCGTTCATGTGGGAAGTGACTTCATAATTCGCGACGTCACTGTCAATGCTGCTTCAAGCGAACACGAAGACAAAATCGTAGCAGCTGTAAAAGACATCGATGGTATTGAGGTCATCAATGTATCTGATCGAACCTTTCTGATTCACTTGGGCGGAAAGATTGAAGTTGTTTCCAAGATACCGCTGAAGACTCGAGCAGATCTCTCCATGGCGTACACGCCTGGCGTCGCGCGTGTCTGTCTAGCCATTCAGGAAGATCCTGAGAAGGCATTCACTCTAACGATCAAGAAGAACACGG
The DNA here is from genome assembly GCA_046726395.1 of Acidobacteriota bacterium. Taxonomy (GTDB): domain Bacteria; phylum Acidobacteriota; class Blastocatellia; order Pyrinomonadales; family Pyrinomonadaceae; genus PSRF01. Next base: position 442 of record JBKPAL010000189.1, on the reverse strand, counting down.
TTGCTGTAGTTACCGACGGTACTGCAGTACTTGGGCTGGGGGACATTGGCCCAGCGGCGGCCTTGCCTGTCATGGAAGGCAAAGCCCAGCTGTTTAAGGAATTCGCCGGCGTCGACGCATTTCCGATTTGCCTCAACACAAAAGATCCAGCCGAGATTGTGCAGGCAGTGAAAGCCATTTCGCCCGTCTTCGGCGGGATCAACCTCGAGGACATTTCGGCACCGCGGTGTTTTGAAATTGAGGAACGGTTGAAAGAGGAACTGAATATCCCTGTATTTCACGACGACCAACACGGAACCGCAGTAGTCGTCTTAGCTGCCTTGATTAATGCACTCAAGCTCGTGAATAAACGGATGGAAGACATCAAGGTAGTAGTGAATGGGGTAGGGGCGGCTGGAGTTGCTTGCACGAAGATCATAATGGCTGCGGGCGTCAAGAATGT
>JBKPAL010000188.1:0-6438 GCA_046726395.1 Acidobacteriota bacterium | reverse complement strand
TTACGTTTTTCTTGACACGGTCCGTTTCGTAAGGGCTACCGGCCGGGTTGGCTTCTCGGCTTACTCTCTGCCGCGCCGCTGATTGACTTACCGGCGGAACCATTGACGGTTGCATCCGGCTTGCCGCCCGGTGTGAGGCGCTGGCTTGCCGCGCCGCATGCTCGTACTCTGGCATCAAGGCTTGCCCTTGGTTCGGCCTCTGGCCCACTGCAGAATCAATTTTCTCACGCGAGGTTGGTGGGGCAGAGCCCGAACCAGGGGCACAGCCCAAAGTGAAATCGGGCGACTGACCGGCGCGGCAAGCCGGCGCCTCACACCAGGCGGCAAGCCGTTGCGAAAACTCATTCATCCCGAAAAGTCTGACGAACTAATTCCCGAAAAGTCTGACGAACTAATTCCCGAAAAGTCGCACGAACTCGTCGGGAGTGATGGGTTGAACCTGCGCCAGCTGCAGATTCTCATCGACGTGTGTTTTGCTGCTCATTCCCACAAGTGCCGTTGCTATGCCCGGTGCGGAGCGAACGAACTGAATTGCCGCTTGTGCGTCACTCGAAACCGGTCCAAGCACTTTACGAAAACCTTCATTTAAGGCACCGATGCGCCCCTGCAAGATCGAAGCGCTTGCGATCACAGTAACTCCTAATTCGCTCGCAGCCTCAATCACTGAGACCTCCCTTCCATCTACAACATGATTTCGCACCGTAAGCGCTTCCGGCATCGCCAGATTGAATGGCAATTGGATGAATCGAAAACCGTGCGTGTCGCCACCAACCTCTCTCGCGATTTCGACCATTCGAGTAAGCGAATGATAAGACGTCGCATCGAGTGCCACTCGAAAGCCGTTCCAGCTAGCGACGCCATACGCTTTGATCTTTCCCAGGCTTCGCATCTTCTCAAGTAACTCGAAAGCTGCGCGAAATCGATCATAAAGTTCGGCTGATGAGATGTAACCGAGCTGCGACTCCGGATTGTGAACGTAATACACATCGATAGTGTCAACGTTCATGTTTCTGAGCGACTGCGTGAGCTGGTTTTCAAGATAGTGCGGCGTCATGCAGTGGCTGCCGCCAACAAAATCTTCCAGCCTGGCAATGCCCGGCTTCACAAAAGTCTCTTCGATGTAACCGCGGACATCTCTTGGTGGCGCGCCATCGAAGGGGATGTAACCACCCTTAGTGCAGATTACGAATTCATCGCGCGAAACTCCCAGCTCTGTCGTGAGTCTTCGTATCGCGTTGCCAACTGAGCGCTCGCTTCGTTGGAATCGATAGTTTGCAGCAGAATCGATGACGTTACCTCCGCGGAGGACCGTTTCAATCGTTGTGTCAAGATACTTTTGATCGGTCGTTTCATCGGCTTGACCAAGATAAGTTCCGATTCCGATAGAAGACACCATCAGATCTTGTTCGCGGCGAAAGTGACCTGAAGCCGTTTTGTCGGCGAAGCGATTAACGTAACGAATCGTTCCTTCTGGCGTTGCGAAGCCCTTTACTGACATACGTTGATTGATCCTTTTGGACGTCGAGAATATACATCCTGCCTTTCAGTTTGAGAATTTCTTGCTAATCGGACTCGCATGATGCGACGAAAAGAATAAGCCGCGGATGAACGCTGACGACACGGATTATCGATAGGCTTTGCCTTATGAACTCGAGGAAGTGGCTGTGCCCTTCGGTAAGCTTAGTGGAAATAGCTGGGCTTCGCCCTTACTGAAAGTCTAGAGGGCGGAGCCCAAAGAATTCTCGGTCGTCTTAACCGGAAGGGCGAAGCCACTTCCTCAAGTCCGGAAGGCAAAGCCAATCAGATGATCTGTATCATCAGCGTTAATCCGCGGCTTGTGATTCTTCGTGGGCGTTTTTTCGCCAGTGGAATTGACCAGGCTCGCATTTCAGCATTTAAGAATGCGTGTGTTAGTTTCAATCAATCCTTAAGATAGGAATACGATCATGGATTTAGTCATTGATTGGCGCGACTATGTCGCCTCGCGTCCAGACAAATTCTTTAAGACAACTCTTTGGGAAGGCAACCACGTCATGCTCGGACTAAATTGTCTCGAGCCCGGACAGACTCAGAGCGTCCACGCACATGAAGGTGCAGACAAGTTTTATTTCGTACTCGAAGGTCGCGGTCACTTTACGATTGGAACGGAACAGACCGATGCGGGCGCTGGGGTGATGGTGATTGCGCCGGCGAGCGTTTCGCATGGGGTCACGAACAATGCAACCGGCCGATTGAGTTTGCTGGTGGGAATAGCGCCGGGCATTAAGTGATCACTGCGACATGAACCAGACTAGAGTCCTATCCTACGATCATGAACTGCACGTGGCTCTCGAGCTCGCACGAGAAGCCGGTGCCGCAATAATGAACTTTTATCAACGACCGCTGCAGGTGGACCAAAAGAGCACGGCCGAGGATTTCGAGCCAGTCACCGAAGCTGATCGTGTTGCGAACGATTTGATCGTTCAACGGTTGACTCACGAATTTCCCGACGATGGCATTCTTGCTGAAGAATCAATCGACACGAGCAGGCGACTGAATAAGAGAAGAGTCTGGCTGATAGATCCGCTGGACGGAACTACTGGATTTATCAACGGCAATGGTGACTTCGCAGTGCAGATCGGCTTGGCTGAAGAAGGTGAGTGCGTACTTGGTGTTGTATATCAGCCGGTCAACGGAGTCCTCTATCGAGCAGTGCGTTCTCACGGCTCATGGATTGAAAGACCCGGAGTTGAAGCAGAACGAGCTGGAGTCTCGTCGCAAAAGGAAATTCATGCGATGCGGCTCGCGGCTAGTCGCTCTCATCGCAGTAAGCGAATGGATAGGGTCGTAAAAGCGTTGCAGGTAAGAGAAGAAGTTCGTCGTGGTTCAGTCGGTGTGAAGGTGGGTTTGATAGTCGAGCGCCAGTGCGATCTCTACATACATCTCTCGCCACGAACGAAACAGTGGGACACTTGCGCTCCCGAAATCATTTTGCGAGAGGCTGGGGGACGCATAACTGATCTCTTTGGTGCTCCACTGCGTTACAACTCACCAGAAGTTCAAAACGGAAATGGTTTGGTAGCCAGCAACGGTGCTGTGCATGATGAAATCATAGCCACCCTGGAGCCGTTACTGGAGGAATTTGGAAGGGTACCGGTTTGAGAAGCTTGTTAGTTCAACCGATTTAGTGGATCGTTCTTCAGCTGTTTGCTATTTTCTTGACATAACGATCTCCGGAACTCCCATAACTGGAGAATTTGCTTGCTGATTCGTTCGAAAGTTTTCCTCGTCTTAAGCCTCATCTGCACTCTTCCATTACTTCTGCTCAGTGGATTCTTGTTTCTGTCCAGCCTGCGAAATGCGCGCTCGTCTATGCGAGCGGAACTTGAGAATGAACTGGCCGACGTTGTGGCTGACTTCCACGCAGTGCTGGACCAAAGAAAACGCGAATTGCTGACTCTTGCTTCGAGCGAGTCAATCGTTGGGCATTTCAACAACCACGCCGGGGTATCGAATAGTCAATCCTCTGCTAAACCGGTTAGATCAACAGTTACTCCGCAAGAAGTAGTTTTACCACTGCTCAACGCACAGAACTCTTACCTGTCTCTTTCTGCCTTCCTATCTGACGGACGAGTGTTGTTTGTCGCAGAAAAGCCGAGCAACAATTCAAACGTAACGTTCAGAACAGAATCTGTGCCAGGAACAAAAGACTTTGACGTCAGTAGCTGGAACACAAGAGAGGAAACTCTGGTCTGTGTTGTTGTCACAGAACCGTCAGTTGGAAAACTCGTGCGCTGCGGGGCTCCCGTTCGTGTTTCAGGTGAGCAATCGAATTTCAGGGGGATTCTCGTTTCTGATCTCAAGCTAGATGCGCTTATCGAGGAAGTTGCACATCGATCACAGCAAACAGGGCAGTCGAGCATTAACGTTTTTATTGCGATCGACAAGTCGGGCGAGATTGTCTATCACCCGAACCAGGCACTTAAGCATCAGCCTGTGAATGTCGCGATGAATGAATTCGTCCCGGTGGCGAGCGCAATGATATCTGGCCAGACTGGTTCCAAAGTTTTTCGGTCCTCGAATGGTGAGGAATGGATGGCGGTTTATGGTCCATTCGGTTTCGAAGAGCTTTCACTTGCTGTGACTCGTAACTCCTCGGCATCGATGGTCGTGGTGCGCAGGTTGGGTTGGACTGGACTTGCCGCTGCATTTGTGTTGGGAATCGCTCTTGCTGCCGTGCTCAGCCACTACTACCAACGGCAGACTTATCGTCAATCGGAAAGTATCAGACGCGTCAGTGATGGTGTCGCTGCTATCGCCCAAGGAGAGTTCGATGAAGCCATCCACCTTTCTAGAGAGGACATTCGGCCACTTGCTGAGAACGTCAACCTTTTGAAGGAACAGTTGCGTAATCAAATTGCACGTGAGGCAGAGACCAGGCAGTTTCAATCATTCGTGAAACTTTCAGCCATGTTGACACACGATCTTAAAAACGCCATCACGTCGTTATCGCTACTGGTCTCGAATATGGAACAGCATTTCGAGAACGAACAGTTTCGTGTTGACGCCATGAAGTCGCTTACCGAGGCTACGGAAAAACTCACCGGACTGGTTGATAGACTTACTAATCCCGTAACGACTCTGAGCGGCGAGTACAAACGACCGGAGACCGTTGATCTCGCGCCACGTATCAAGCGAATCATTTCGGAGATTGCAGGGCCCACAGTGGGCCAGCATGAGATAACGATTGACCTTCCACCGTCCCTCATTGCGCTCGTGGACCCTGAGCGGATAGACAGGGTAATAGAAAACCTTGTGCTCAACGCGTTCGAAGCGATGGCGAACAAGAAGGGCAAACTGACGGTGCGTGGCGGCAAGGAAAATAGTGACAGAGTCTTTCTCACCTTCGCTGATACAGGAACCGGCATGAGCAGGACCTTCATCGAAGAGAAACTTTTTCACGCCTTTGCCACGACGAAAAAAAATGGCATGGGACTCGGGTTGTATACATGCCGGGAAGTGGTGCACGCCAACGGTGGGACGATCGAAGTTGACTCAAAAGAGGGCGTTGGAACTACATTTCGGGTCGTGCTACCATCCCCGCCATCCTAAAGATCCTGCACGGCAATCCGGATCTTAAGTTCAAAACTCCCTTTTTGTTCTGCCCGGACCCCCTTTCCCTCCTGATTAATTGGTTTTTGCTTAGTGGCTGCAGACCTTCGCCGTCGGCGAAAACAGAATGACTGACCCGACTGCCATCAAAGAAACCGTCCTCGTCGTTGACGACGACCAGGCGGTACGCCGTGGACTGTACTGGACGCTTAGCTCAACCTACAGAGTTCTTGAAGCAGCTTCGAGAGTCGATGCGTTGGAGTTATTGCAAGCGGAGCCGGTTGATGTTGTCGTAAGTGATCTGCATCTCCCGCCGCACATGGAAGATCCGTCGGAAGGGCTCGCGGTTATCCGGGCAGCACGCGAGCTTGAACGTCCCATCCCGGTCATTGTCATCACAGGAAGCAACTCAAAGCAGGCTGCGCTCGATGCTGTGAAGAACGGGGCATACGGATTTTTTGAAAAGCCGCTCGATGCGGCGGAAGTGTTGCACGTCGTCAACCAGGCCGCGCGGCTGCGGCGTCTCGAGGCTGAGAACTTACGGCTGCGTGAGGAACTACAGGCACCGCGCGGTTTTACTCATCTCATCGGCAGTAGTCCTTCACTCGAAAGAATTCTGAAGCACGCGCGAGCTGTGGCCGTGACCAGTACTACTGTTCTGCTTACCGGTGAGAATGGCACCGGTAAAGAGATGCTGGCGCGGGCAATTCACGAAGAGAGTCTCCGCGCAAATGAACCATTCGTGGCGGTGAGCTGCGCCGCTTTACCAGAGTCGTTGATTGAGTCAGAACTCTTCGGACACGAAAAGGGATCGTTCACTTCCGCAACATACTCGCGGAAAGGTCGCTTTGAGTTGGCGGACGGCGGCACGTTGTTCTTAGATGAGATTGGGGAGCTCGCGACGAACATTCAGGTGAAGCTGTTACGGGTTCTTCAGGAGCGTGCATTCGAACGCGTCGGTGGGAATAAGACCGTAAGTGTCGACATTCGCCTGATAGCGGCAAGCAATCGAGATCTGGACCGTGAAGTTGAAGCCGGGCGCTTTCGTCGCGATCTTTTCTATCGTCTTAATGTTGTTCCCATACAGATCCCTCCGCTGCGCAATCGCCCCGAAGATATTCCAATCCTCGCAGTGCATTTCGCGAGTAAGACTGCTGAAAAGTATGGCCGTCCGACTCCAGAATTGGACCAGTCACTCCTGGAAGCGTTGCAGGAATATGATTGGCCGGGCAATGTTCGCGAGCTCGAGAACTTGATGGAAAGGCTGGTTGTCTTGACGAACGGTTCGAGACTGGGAGTTGAGTTCTTGCCGGACAAGCTGCTGCGCGTGTTACCTGACGCGAACGT
>JBKPAL010000187.1:0-11810 GCA_046726395.1 Acidobacteriota bacterium | reverse complement strand
AGACGAAGAAGGCAACGTCGCCGTCGAGGAGAGTAAATGAATCTTGCCACAACTTACATGGGAATCTCGTTGCCACACCCACTCATCGTTGGTGCGAGTCCGCTGACTGATGACTTGGACCTGGTGAAGCAACTTGAGGATGAAGGAGCAGCAGCTTTTGTCCTGCGTTCACTTTATGAAGAGGAGATTACCGGCGAGCAATTGTCCGACTTCTTTTTTTCGGAAACACATGACGACTCATTTCCAGAAGCAACAAGCTACGCTCCGGATCCTGAAACACCACCCGGCCCCAACGAATATCTCGAACATCTGCGCCGCGTTAAGGGAGCGGTTAGTGTCCCTGTAATAGCCTCGCTTAACGGTTGCACGCCAGGCGGCTGGATCTCTTACGCTCGTCTTATGGAGGAAGCTGGAGCTGACGCGATTGAATTACATCTGTATCACTCCGCCAGTGATCCACACACAAGTTCAGCTGACATCGAGACCCAGATGGTCCAGATGGTCAGGGAGGTCAAGCAAGGCCTACGCATTCCAGTGGCCGTGAAGTTCTCGGCTCTGTTTACCTGCTTTGCCAACTTTGCCTCGCAAATTGACGCGGCAGGAGCAGATGCTCTGGTCCTCTTCACGCGCTTTCACAAAATTGACATCGACGTAATCGAACTCGAAGTGGTGCGCAGATTAGAACTATCGAGCTCGTCGGATTTGGATATTCGTCTGCGTGGCACGGCTGTTTTAGCAGGACGTGTGAAGGCTTCGCTAGCTATCACCGGCGGAGTTCATACCGCACTTGATGTCATCAAGGGAACGATGGTTGGTGCTCACGTTACCCAACTGGTTTCAACGCTAATGCTAAATGGTCCAAGTCATCTCCGAACTTTAAGGACGGGAGTGGAAGCCTGGATGGAAGAGAACGAATGGAACTCGCTCGACGAGATGAGGGGCAACATGAGTTTTCAGAGAATTCCGAACCCGGCGACTTATGAACGCGAGACCTTCAGACGAATGTTCCAACACTCTTCCTCGCTTCTCGCCGGACTCAGGTCAACGTAATTAATGGAGTCTTATAAATGGACGACTACGCACTCGTACTCAATGCTGGTTCATCTAGCCTGAAGTTCTGCGTGTTTCAGCGACCGCCAGATCAAAGCTGGCGACTGGAAGCGCGAGGACAAATCGAAGGCATCGGTACTTCGCCTCGTTTGTCAGTCAAAGACTCTAACGGTAAAAGTCTTGCCAATGAGAAATTGGGTGACGAGATCAAGGACGGGCGTGACGCAGTTGCCGCTCTCGCTGCGTGGCTTCGGTCTAAGTATGGTGGGTCCCGAGTGCTCGGCGTTGGGCACCGCGTAGTCCACGGCGGTTCCCGTTTCAGCGGGCCGACAATAATGACTCCTCAAGTTCTTGAAGAGTTGCACAAACTGGTCCCCCTCGCTCCACTTCATCAACCCTACAACCTTGTGGCAATAGAGGCAGCCGCTGAGCGATTGCCCGGCGTGCCACAGGTCGCCTGCTTTGATACCAGTTTTCATCGGGGGCAATCCCCAGTTGCCGAACTCATTCCACTTCCGCTCGATCTTCGCCAGACAGGCTTACAGCGATATGGCTTTCACGGATTGTCCTACGAGTACATCGCATCGGTTTTGCCAGAGGTTGCTCCGGAGATCGCCGAGGGTCGAGTGATTGTGGCCCATCTTGGCAGCGGTGCGAGTTTATGCGGCTTAAAGGAACGAAAGAGCGTCGATAGTACTCTCGGCTTCACGGCCCTCGACGGTTTATGCATGGGCACAAGGCCCGGATCGCTCGACCCTGGTGTGGTGCTGCATCTGTTTCAGGGATTGAACCTCTCAGTAAAAGACGTCGAAACGCTCCTTTATAAGAAGTCTGGTCTACTCGGAATTTCCGGAATCAGCAACGACATGCGTGATCTACTTGGCCGAAGTGAACCAGAGGCTCGGCTCGCAGTCGACTACTTCATTTATCGCGTCGCCAAGGAAATCGGTGCTCTGACTGCTGTCCTCGGCGGATTGGACGCGCTGGTTTTTACAGCCGGCATCGGCGAGAACTCGCCCGAGATCCGGCAGCGAATTTGTCAGGCTTCGGCATGGCTCGGCGTCGAACTCGACCAAACAGCAAATGCTGATCGTCGTTCAACTATTTCCACACCAGGTAGCAAGGTTCCGGTGTTCGTGATTCCAACAAACGAAGAACTGATGATCGCGCGACATACCGGATCACTACTTGGGTTGGCAAAAGCAGCTCGCTAAAGGTCTATGGCAAGGAGAGTCCAATGGCTACTACGGTTAAGGAAATCACTACCCAGCAATCAAAAGATGGATGGGAACGCTTCAACGGCGGGCTCTGGCAAAGCGAGATCAATGTTCGCGACTTCATTCAGCAGAATTACGAGCCGTACGACGGCACCGAATCGTTCCTCGCTCCGGCTACAGATCGGACGAAGAAGCTGTGGGAACGACTAAATGAACTCTTCAAGGAAGAGCGGCGCAAAGGCGTACTCGATATTTCGCAGATTCCAACCTCCATTACCGCGCATGGCCCAGGCTACATAGACCGCGAGAATGAATTGATCTTTGGTTTGCAGACTGAAGCGCCTTTGAAGCGAGCCATCATGCCGAATGGAGGATTCCGCATGGTTCTTACTGCGCTGAAGACCTACGGTTACGAGCCCGATCCTAACGTCGTCGAAACATTTACGAAATACCGAAAGACCCATAACGACGCCGTGTTTGACGCCTACACAGCCGACATTAGGCGGTGTCGCAGTTCACACATTCTCACAGGACTTCCCGACGCTTACGGTCGCGGTCGAATTATTGGAGATTACCGCCGCGTACCGCTGTATGGAGTGACTCGGCTTATTGAACAGAAGCTAGCGGAAAAGAAAAGTCTCGATTCAGCGACGTCCACCGACGAGATCATTCGCGATCGCGAGGAACTCAGTGAACAAATACGCGCGCTAAAAGAGTTAAAAGAGATGGCCGCAAGTTACGGATTCGATATCTCGGTTCCTGCTCGCACAGCGCGTGAGGCCGTGCAGTGGCTCTACTTCGCATACCTTGCTGCGGTGAAGGAACAGAACGGCGCAGCAATGTCTCTCGGTCGGACCTCGACTTTTCTCGACATCTACTTCCAACGAGACCTGAAGTTAGGAGTGCTAACGGAGGATCAGGCTCAGGAGCTAATCGATGACTTCGTAATCAAGCTGCGTATTGTCCGTTTTCTGCGTAGTCCGGAATACGACGAACTCTTCGCCGGAGATCCAACCTGGGTAACCGAATCGATTGCTGGCATGGGGGACGACGGAAGACCTCTAGTCACAAAAAGCAGCTTTCGCTTTTTGCAAACCCTTTACAACCTTGGTCCAGCTCCAGAGCCGAATCTTACGATTTGGTATTCACCACGACTGCCTGATGGCTTTCGCAACTTTGCGTCGAAGGTCGCAATCGACACGAGTTCGATTCAATTCGAGAGCGATGAAACGATGCGTCGGGCGTGGGGAGACGACGGAGCAATTGCTTGCTGTGTGTCACCGATGATGTTGGGAAAACAGATGCAATTCTTTGGTGCTCGCGCGAACCTGGCGAAGTGCATGCTCTACGCTATTAACGGTGGCAGAGACGAAATCACGGGTGAACAAATTGGTCCAAAGAATAACCCCGTAGAAGGTGAGTACCTGGACTTCGACGATGTCATTGGGAAGTTCGAACGAATGATGGAGTGGCTGGCCGGCGTCTACGTCAACGCAATGAACGTGATCCACTACATGCATGACAAGTATGCCTACGAACGTATCGAGATGGCCTTACACGACTATGCGCCACTCAGGACCATGGCTTTCGGCATTGCTGGTCTATCAGTAGTTGCCGATAGTTTGTCGGCTATCCGTTATGCGAAGGTTCGCGTCGTTCGAAATGAGACGGGTCTGGTGACCGATTACGAAATCGAAGGTGAGTTCCCGAAGTTTGGTAATAACGACAATCGGGTTGACCAATTTGCTTCCTGGCTGGTGCGTACGTTCATGAATAAGTTGAGGAAGCACCACACCTATCGCGGCGCTCTACACACTCAATCGGTCCTGACGATCACGTCGAACGTTGTTTATGGCAAGAACACGGGAAACACACCTGATGGCAGGCGTCGAGGTGAACCGTTTGCTCCGGGAGCTAATCCCATGCACGGTCGCGACTCTCACGGTATTCACGCTTCGGCTGCCTCAGTTGCCAAGATTCCGTTCCGTGATGCTGCCGATGGCGTTTCTCTCACCACAACGTTGGTTCCTGCAGGTCTGGGAAGAGTTGCGGCAGATCGGACAGCGAACCTACGTAACATTCTCGATGCGTTCTTTAGCACAACTGGTTACCACATGAACGTGAACGTCCTGAATCGCGAGACGCTTCTGGATGCGATGGACCATCCCGAAAACTATCCGCAGCTGACGATACGTGTCTCGGGATATGCGGTGAACTTTGTCCGGCTAACGCGCGAGCAGCAACTTGATGTTATCAACCGCACCTTTCATGGAGGACAAACGTCATGAGAGAAGAAACGGTGTCGGAGCAAGTTCCACTCGAAGCGAAGAGTCCTTTCGAGCTTCGGGTGAACCAGAGCGAGGGGGTTTCGGAATCGACAGTAAAGAAGGCCCTCACAACTGGCGATATGGGCTTCCTGCATTCATTCACTACTGGCTCAACCGTTGATGGTCCAGGAGTGCGACTCGTGGCGTGGACAGCTGGTTGTCAGTTCCGCTGCTTGTACTGCCACAACCCGGACACGTGGAACATGATCAACGGAATGCCTGTCACTTTGGATCGGGCGATAGAAGAGCTAGGCAAGTATCGCCATGGACTGAAAATGATGTCAGGCGGATTCACGCTTAGTGGCGGAGAACCGTTGATGCAGGACCGTTTTGCCGCGAGGCTTTTCAGTGCGGCAAAGGACATGGGAATTCATACCGCATTGGATACCAATGGATATCTTGGCTCGCGACTTAGTGATGACGAACTCGAGAAGATTGATCTGGTGTTACTTGACATCAAGACCTGGGATCCCAAACGGCATCAACATCTCACTGGAAAGGAAGTTTATCCAACGCTGGAGTTCGCGCGCCGGCTCGCACGGCAGCGCAGACCGGTTTGGCTGCGGTTCGTGCTGGTCCCTGGATTGACTGATGACGAAAGAGACATCGAGCAGATCGCAAGATTCTCTGCCATGCTTGGTAATGTCGAGCGAGTCGACGTACTCCCCTTTCACCAAATGGGCCGATACAAGTGGAAAGAGCTTTCAACGAATTACACCCTTCAGGAGGTTCAACCACCAAAACAAGAATTGGTCGAGCGGGTTTGCAATCAATTTGCAGCTGTCGGGCTAAAGGCGTACTAGACCATCGACCATCGACGGCTCCGGCTTTGCACAGTTTGATTCGGAGATCCCACGGAGGATTAGCGATGAAGAGACAAAACAGAGTCCCCTATTTGCTGGTGTTGTTTCTGATTGCCGGAATATGGCAGACCGCAGTCGGCCAACAGAAGAAACCAAACATAGTCATTCTGGCAACTGGTGGAACTATCGCTGGAGCTGCAGCTACCGGCACACAAGCTGGTTACAAGTCCGGTGCGGTAACTATTGACGCAATGATTGCCGCGGTTCCGGGTATCAAAGACATGGCAAATATAAAAGGAGAGCAGATCTCGAACGTCGGATCTCAGGACATGTCTTTTGACATCATGCTCAAGCTTGCGAAACGCATTAACGAATTGATGCCGAGCAACGACGTGGATGGCTTCGTGATCACGCACGGTACTGACACGATGGAAGAGACAGCTTTCTTTCTGAATCTGGTTGTTAAGGGAGAGAAGCCTGTGGTTATGGTAGGTTCGATGCGTCCGTCAACCGCGGTCAGCGCCGATGGTCCACTTAACCTGTACAACGCAGTTGGGGTCGCGATCGATCCCAAGGCCAGAGGCCGCGGTGTGTTAGTGGTAATGAACGATTGGATTCACGCTGCACATTCACTGACGAAAACAAGCACTACAGCGATTCAAACATTCATGTCGCCGTTGAGAGGTGTCGTTGGCGTCGCGAACTACGGAAACAACGATTTCTACAATACACCTCAGTGGAAACATACGAGCGCAAGCGAGTTCAACATTGCAGACGTCAACAAACTTCCGCGTGTAGACATAGTCTTCGCATGTGCAGATATGTCGGCCGATCTAATTGATGCATCCGTGGCGAATGGTGCCAAGGGGATCGTTATTGCTGGCGTTGGCAACGGAAACATGAATAAGGCCTCACTCGACGCCGCTGCAAACGCCGCGAAGAAAGGTGTCATTGTAGTGAGAAGCACTCGAGTAGCCACCGGTTCGGTCGGACGAAACGTTGAAGTCAATGATGACGAGTTAGGATTGATAGCGTCCGATGAACTTAATCCACAAAAGTCGCGGATCCTCTTGTCGTTGGCGTTGCTGAAGCCACGTTCCAAGGCTGACCTTCAGAACTTATTCACGACCTACTGATAGGTTCATTGGAAGGTTCGCCGTGATCTGGATTGAATTAGTCATCCTTCTCGCCTGCATTGTGATCGGAGCACGCCTGGGAGGCATAGCCCTGGGCACCGTCGCAGGCATTGGTCTCGCCGTTTTCGTATTCCTATTTGCCCTTCCGCCTGGTGGACCACCACCAGGTGTGCTGGGCATGATCATCGCAGTCATCACTGCGCTCGCCACAATGCAGGCCGCTGGCGGACTCGACTACCTGGTGTCGCTCGCCGAGCGCATCATGAAAAAGCATCCGCAGTACATCACCTTCATCGCTCCAGTTGTCACTTACGTTCTGGTTTTTGCTTCGGGCACAACACACGTGATCTATGCTCTGCTGCCGGTGATTGCTGAAGTCTCCCGCAAAGGAAACGTTCGTCCTGAACGGCCTCTTTCAATCAGTGTGATTGCCGGATTCCATGGAAATATCGCATCTCCCATCTCGGCTGCCACCGTTGCAATGCTGGGACTCCTTGTTGGAAAGGGCATTTCCCTTCCTCGTCTTCTCTTAGTCACGATTCCGTCCACATTCATCGCCGTTCTGATTGGGGCAGTGTCTGTCGCCTGGCGAGGCAAGAACCTGGACGACGATCCCGAATACAAGAAACGTTTAGAGAGCGGAGTCGTGAAACCGGTTGAAGAATCGGCCGTTCTTAAGGAAAAGAGTCTGCTGTATGCGCGTGGATCGATGTTCCTGTTTCTGACCGGGATCATCGTCGTTGTCTTAATCGGTATCTTTCCGAACCTGCGTCCGTTTTATGAGGTGACTAGCGGCGAAGGAACCGACTTTGATCAGGTAAACATGGGAATGGCGATCATGATTGTCATGATCGCTGTCGCTGGATTGATAATGATCTTCTTCAAGGCATCACCAGAAGCGACTCTCAAAGGGACCATCATGCGCAGTGGTCTCACCGCGATTATTTCCATCCTAGGAGTTTCGTGGCTCGGTTCTTCTTTCTTCGAAGGCAATCGAGATCAAATTGTTACGTCAGTCTCTGATCTGGTTCAGCTTTATCCCATGGCCTTTGCGGTAGGAATGTTCCTACTTTCTACGCTGCTGTTCAGCCAGGCTGCGACGGTTTCACTGCTAATGCCTGTGGGGTTGGCATTAGGTGTTCCCGTGCCTCTATTAATCGGCTTTTATCCTGCCTCCAACGGACTCTTCTTCCTGCCGACCTACGGCACCGTGCTCGCTGCAGTTTCGTTTGATCAGACAGGTACAACGAAGATCGGAAAGTATTTATTGAATCATAGTTTCATGCGGCCGGGTTTAGTCACGATGGCTTCAGCAGTAGTAATTGCACTCGCCCTGAGCGGACTCATGTCCAAGTAAGGACCGTCGATATACAGAACTGCCGACGGGAACTTGCAGTTGGGAAGTGGGCAAGCGAGCACTGTCACTTTTGACAGGTCTGTTCTCTCCTCCCACCCAATAAGATTTGTACAAAGAGTCAGGGCAAGGTTGTGTCTAAAACTCTTTCGGGCTTACCAAAGAAGGATTACTCAACGATGTCGTCTACAAAAACCCAACTTGCTTCGGAAGTTCAGGCGATTACTTCACACAAACCCGCTAGCGCACTGAGCACGTTCCTGAAAAGCCCGATGAACTGGCTCTTGGTGATGATTCCAATTACCGCTGTCGTGGAACACTTTCACCTCGCGTCAGAGCCTGTGATCTTCTTCATGGCTGCGGTCGCTATTGTCCCAATTGCATCATTGATCGTTCAGTCAACTGAACAACTTGCAACTCGCACAGGCGATGCAGTAGGGGGACTCTTAAATGCGACATTTGGCAATGCTCCAGAGTTGATTATCGCACTCGTTGCGTTGAGGGCCGGATATCTGGATATGGTGCGCGCTTCTTTGGTTGGTGCAATCCTCGCCAATCTCTTGCTAGCGCTTGGTGTGTCCTTTCTGCTAGGTGGTCTTCGCTATCACGAACAGAAATTTAATCCGCTAGCTGCGCGTGCATACAGCACCATGATGTTCTTGGCCGCGGTCAGTATGATCGTGCCTAGCGTCTTTAGTCGCTATTTCGCGCCGACCGAAGTAATCAGACAAGAAACGCTTCTCAACGTGGGCATAGCCATCTTGTTACTGCTCGCCTATGGGTTGTACATCTTGTATTCACTAAAAACACATACCAGCGCGTTTGCGAGTGCTGATAGCGAGCCGGTCGAACATCACGAGGAACACTGGAGCGTGGCACGAGCAGTCGGTACTTTGATCGCCGCATCGGTGTTGGCCGCGTGGATGAGCGAGATCCTCGTAGGCGCGGCCGAGGAAACCGGAAAGGCTCTCGGCATGTCGCAAACCTTTATCGGTATTGTCTTCGTGGCGATCGTCGGCGGCGCTGCAGAAAGCGGCTCAGCTATAGCGATGGCTCGGAAAAACAAGATGGACCTGTCGGTGGGTATCGCGCTCGGCAGCAGTATTCAGATTGCGCTCTTTGTCGCGCCTTTGCTGGTAATCGCTAGTTACTTTATCGCGCCCGCACCGCTTGAGCTGGCGTTTGGTCGTGCTGAAATCGGTTCGTTGTTTTTGGGAGTGTTGATTGGTGCGATGGTTTGCGCAGATGGCCAGTCGAATTGGTACAAAGGAGTACAGCTGATAACAGTTTACGCAATCATCGCGTTGATGTTTTATCTGATTCCGGATCTAACGAGCCAAGTTGCGCACTAGCTTGTAGGGGCGTCCCTCCGTGGATGCTCCTTCGTTGCAAAGGTGATCACATACGGGCGCCCACGGAGGGACGCTCCTACAAATTCATCTGAACAGGAGAAATCTATGGTTGCTACGATTTCGCCAGTTAAAGACCTGAGTGCTTATGGAGTTGCACGGTCCACTATTCAGGGCACACCTCTAAACGAAGAAGAAGCACGCAAGACTCAAGCTTTCTGGCGGGCTTGTAATTACCTGGCGGTTGGAATGATCTACCTCCAGGAGAATCCGCTTCTTCGCGAGCCTCTGAAAGCTGAGCACATTAAGAATCGGATGTTGGGTCACTGGGGTGCGAGCCCAGCCTTGTCCTTTATATATACCCACCTCAATCGCGTCATTAAGTCCTTCGATCTCGACATGATCTACATGGCCGGTCCCGGACACGGAGCTCCCGGCGTTTTGGGGCCTCTTTATTTGGAAGGATCCTATTCGGAAATTTATCCAGAAAAGAGTCAGGATGAACCAGGCCTCCTCCGTTTCTTCAAGGAGTTCTCTTTTCCCGGTGGCATCGGCAGCCATTGCACTCCCGAAACTCCCGGCTCGATTCATGAGGGCGGTGAACTTGGATATGTCTTATCGCATGCTAGCGGCGCGGCCTTTGACAATCCCGATCTAATAGTGGCTGCTGTTGTCGGTGATGGAGAGGCGGAGACAGGACCACTTGCCACTTCTTGGCACGTCAACAAGTTTCTCAATCCGATACGCGATGGCGCAATCCTGCCTATTCTGAATCTGAACGGCTATAAGATAAACAATCCAACACTACTAGCTCGCATCTCTCACAGTGAGCTCGAAGACTTATTCAAAGGATACGGTTACACGCCCTTGTTTGTAGAAGGATCCGATGCGGCGACGATGCATCAAGCCATGGCCGCGACGCTGGATCACTGCGTCAAGACGATTAAAACAATTCAACAAGAAGCTCGCGAATCAGAACTACCGAAGCGACCCCGCTGGCCCATGATCATTTTGCGTTCGCCAAAAGGTTGGACTGCACCTTCGGAGGTGGATGGTCACAAGGTCGAAGGCTTGTGGCGGTCTCATCAGGTTCCCCTCTCTGGTGTGAAGAAGAATCCCGAGCATCTGAAGCTGCTTGAACACTGGATGCGAAGCTATAAGCCAGAAGAGTTGTTTGATGAGAATGGTCAGTTAGCTCCAGAACTGCGCGAGCTAACTCCTACAGGAAACCGGCGGATGGGTGCCAACCCGCATGCGAATGGCGGTCAGGTGAAGAGGAGTCTGCGCTTGCCGGACTTTCGCGCATATGGCTTGGAGTTTGAAAAACCCGCTCGAGTCGAGGCAGAAAACACTCGACCACTCGGGAGATTCCTGCGCGATGTGATGAAGCTGAACATGGACTCGTTCAGAGTCTTTGGTCCGGATGAAAACACTTCAAACAAACTGGATGCGGTTTACGAAGCCAGTAAGAAATTCTGGATAGCCGAATACTTCCCTGAGGATGGCGACGGTGGCGAATTATCTCCTGATGGCCGGGTCATTGAGATGCTCAGCGAGCACACTCTTGAAGGCATGCTCGAAGGTTATCTACTTACGGGCCGCCACGGGTTCTTCTCAACTTATGAGGCATTCGCACACGTCATCGATTCGATGTTCAACCAGCACGCCAAGTGGTTGTCCATCTGTAATGAGCTGCCGTGGCGTCGAAGAATCGCATCACTCAACCTGCTAATCACATCGACAGTCTGGCGCCAGGATCACAACGGGTTTACTCATCAGGATCCTGGCTTTCTTGATGTAGTCGTAAACAAGCGAGCGGAAGTCACCCGCATATACCTGCCACCAGATGTCAACAGCCTATTGTCGGTCGCTGACCACTGCCTGCGCAGCGAGAACTACATCAACGTGATCGTCAGCGATAAGCAGATGCACCTTCAGTACCTCGATATGGACGCGGCAATTGGTCACTGCACTAAAGGGGTGAGCATTTGGAGTCAAGCCAGCAACGATCAAGGGCAGGAACCTGACGTCGTAATGGCCTGTGCCGGCGACATACCTACGCAAGAAGCGTTAGCCGCAACTGCTCTTCTGCGCACCGAGTTTCCTGAGTTGAAGATCCGTTTCATCAACCTGGTTGATCTGTTCAAGATGCAGACTGATCGAGAGCATCCACATGGATTGAGTGACCGAGATTTCGACAGTCTGTTTACTTCAGATAAGCCGATCATATTCAACTTCCACGGTTATCCATGGCTGATTCACAGGCTCGCGTACAACCGTACAAATCACAAGAATCTGCACGTTCGTGGCTACAAGGAGCGCGGCAACATTAATACGCCGATGGAGCTGGCGATTGAAAACGAAATCGATCGCTACACGCTCGCTATCGACGTCATAGATCGGGTACCAAAACTTCAGTTAACTGGAGCGCACGCTAAGGAGAAATTCCGAAACGAGCAGATTAGTTGTCGCCAGTACGCGCATAAATTTGGGATCGACCGGCCCGACATTCTCGAGTGGCACTGGCCGTTCTAATCTTTGGGACGGAGGAACGATGAGAATTCATTTCCACGG
>JBKPAL010000186.1:0-6969 GCA_046726395.1 Acidobacteriota bacterium | reverse complement strand
CAGTCTTGCGATGAGCAAACGAGTGACTATCGTGGGCACGGTTCTGCGCAGTCGTCCGCCCGAGGAAAAAGCTATTGCAACGCGCAAATTCGCCAAGCACGTTGTGCCTCTACTCGCATCGGCAGTTGCCGAGCCGGTCGTCGATAGCACGTTCAAGTTGGAAGAGGTGCGAGAGGCGCACTTGCGGCTTGAGTCGAATGAAACTTTTGGAAAAGTCGTGTTGGTGTTGGGTTAGGATGCAGACGTCAGAAGTCAGAAGTTGGCGGTAAGAAGTAACACGGCTTTGCCGTCTGGACTTGAGGAAGTGGCTTCGCCCTTCCGCAGATTGCGAACGTTTTCTGGGCTTCGCCCTTCGAATACGATTCCTAAGAACATTGGGCTGTGCCTGTCCAAGTTGGAGGGCACAGCCCAATCATTTTTCGGAAGCTTATCGGAAGGGCGGAGCCACTTCCTCAAGTCCAGCCGGCGGAGCCGCTCTTTCTCACGATCGGGCTCTAGCGCGACGCGCCGACAGAGCCAACTCTCGCGCTCGCGGCATTGCCTCAACAGCCCGAGCAATCTGCGGGTCCTCTTCATTGAAGACTTGAATCGCCGCCAGCGATCCGTAAGCAGCGGTGGCCAAATCGTAACGTAGTTGTCTTTCGACGAATGCGCGAGACTTCTCTAACTGCTCTCCAGTCACCTTAAACGTCGGCTTGCTGGCCACGAATCGTTTGAACTCGTTGAAGAGAGCTTCAGTAACCGGAAAGTCAGCGGCTTGCAGATCGTGTCCATACTCAATCTGTCGCGCCACCTTGTAACTCTCAAATCCCTTCACGCGTCCCGTTACGAGCTCGAGAGCGAAAGCAAAGATTGGATCCGCCAAACGGCCGTCACCGGGATTGTTTGTTGCTGGTTTGGCAATCTCGTCAGGAGCAATGCCACCCCCACCATAAACCGCGCGGCCGGAATCCGTGTGACTCTCTGGACCACTCTGGAGGGGCGGCTCGTTATCTCCCAACGCGCGCTGGCGGTAGTAATCATAGAAACCGCCGTTTGAGTAATCACGTTGAATCAATCGTCCAGAGGGCGTTGTGTACTTCGCGATCGTCAGCAGGAGAGCCGAGTCGTATTCCAACTGAATAGGCAGTTGAACGAGACCTTTACCAAAAGTGGTCTCTCCCACAATCAGCGCGCGATCATGATCTTGCAAAGCACCAGCTACGATCTCAGCAGCTGAAGCCGTGTCGTTGTTAACCAACACAACGAGCGGCACCGGGTCTGGAACATCATTCACAGCCTTGAACGTTTCCGAGCTTCCGCGAATTCGACCCTTTTGCGTCACGATGAGTTGGCCACGCTGTAGGAACGTATTCGCCACACGAACCGCTTGAATCAGTAGGCCACCACGATTACCGCGCAAGTCGAGAATCAAAGTGGTCATTCCCCTCGAGTGTAGATCCTGCAGTGCCTCCTGAAATTCGTCTGCGGTAGTCAAATTGAATCCGCCGGTCATTGCTACGTAGCCGACGCCCGGCCGGATCATATAGGCCTGCGGAATTGATGGAAGTGGAACAGCATCGCGAGTGATGGTTACGGTTTCCGACTTTCCGGTGTCGGCGTGTTCCACGGTGACCTTCACGACAGTGCCGCGAGGTCCCAATAAAAACTTCCGCACTTCCGGGAATGTCTTGCCTTTCATTGATTGACCATCGACTTCAACGATGCGGTCGCCGAATCGCAAGCCGGCTCGCGCTGCTGGTGATTGATCAAATGTCGCGCGGATGTAGGTGTTCGCCTGGTCGTTCTGACGCAGATCGCCGATCGTCGCACCGATACCGTAGTATTCCGAACGCTGCTCAGTCTTGAACGACGCATACTCAACCGGATCAAAGTATGTCGAATGCGGATCAAGCACGTTGAGCATTCCGTTTATGGATGACTTAAATATCGAGTTATAGTCGAGTTTCTTGCCGTCAATGTAATTACTTTGAATTACGGAAAGCGCCTCACCCAGATCCCCTTTAACGACACTCGAGGTCACGGGCGCGCGTGTGGCGCTCGTGGCAGTGGTGGCCGCGGGGCGTTCGGCAGCTGGCTGGCGGCGTGCCGATCGGTTCTGTTGGGAAAATATGATTGCGGGTAGCGTTAGGGCTATAAAAAGAAACGAAAGGCCCGGTAACAAGAAACTTTTTCGCACGCAATCCTCCTAAATTGTTCTACTGCGACAAATTCGGCCACCGCTATAGTGGGATGCCAGAATAGCACGAACCAGCGATGCTTTTGAATGTACGCGACCCAAACTGTCGAAGTTTCCCTAACGATTTGGTGGTGTATCAATTGGGGCCGCAGTCAGCGGTGAGCTCGGGAAATAGGGTAGTGCTCGCCGGAAATGTAGATGCACCCGGCAGGACCTGTGTTCGCCTTGAGAAATGAAAAATTTCGCCCGCGTCAGTACCCTCGCGCGGCAGCGGATGCATCGGCAAGACTCAGCCACAGATCAACACGGAAAACACAGATCTGAAAAGAAACGCGCTATCCGTGTTCATCTGTGGCCTAAGTCTTCCCGATCCATCGCTATCGCGCGATGGTACTGACTCCTCTGTTTTTGTCCCGGCCAAGCCCGCTCCTATATAATCGCCCGACTTCCAACTTAAAAGGAGAACCGAATGCCATCAGTTCCGTCGCTGAGTCGCGATCAACTTTCTTCGTTTTCCCAGAAAAGTCGTTCAGATTTTGAAGCTCTTCTCCGCCGCTTTGTTGAAACCCCAACCGTCTCAGTAGATCCCGCACACAAAGGGGACATTCAGAAAGGCGTTGAACTCACGGTAGAGACGCTTCGTCAGTTTGGCGGCCAGGCTGAGGTGTATCAAGCTGCAAAGGGTAACCCTACGGTTCACGGTGTGTTTGATTCGGATAAGAACTTTCCTACCGTCACGGTTTACAACCACATCGATGTTCAACCGGCTTCCAAAGAAACTGAACCATGGGAGACAGAACCATTCGTGATGACGCAGAAAGGCGATACCTATTTTGGGCGCGGCACTACGGATGATAAAGGACCGGCGCTATCGGCTTTATTTGGTGCGCGCGCCGCTCGTGAGGCAGGCGTGCCCATTAACATTCGTTTCCTTTGGGAGTTTGAAGAGGAGATCGGCTCACCAAATTTCGAATCCATCATTTCAAAAGCAGCTCCGGATTTGCGTACGGACTCCGTCGTGGTTTCCGACACGGTCTGGGTCTCACGACAACGTCCGGCGAACTCAGCAGGGTTGCGCGGTTTGATGGGTTTCATCCTCACCCTCGAGACAGGGGCTACCGACACGCATTCAGGAGAAGTAGGTGGCGCTGCTCGCAACCCTATCGGTGAACTGGTCAAGGTTGTATGCGATCTCTATGACCCAAACACGGGTCGTGTGAAGGTTAAGGGTTTTTATGACAACGTGATTCCTCCTTCGAAAAAGGAACTACAGGATTGGGCCAACTCCGGCTTCAGTACTCGCGCGTTCAAGAAAGCTCATCATCTGAAGTCGCTGCGTGTTGAAGACGACTTGGAAGTTATGAAGCGGATCTGGGGCATGCCGACTCTGGAGATTCACGGGATTGCTGGTGGTTATCAGGGACCAGGACTGAAGTCGATCGTTCCTCCAAGAGCTGAAGTAAAGGCATCGTGCCGTCTTGTTCCGGGTCAAGATCCGAAAAAGATTGCTCGTTTGATAAAGGAGTTTGTCAAAGAGAGGAACCCTGACATCAAGATCCAGTTTGAATCGATGGCGCCGGCTTTTCGAACTTCGGTGGACGGGCCTTTGCCGGATGCGTTGAAGCGAGCCGTTAAATTCGCATTCAATCGTGATGCGGTGTTCGTGCGAGATGGTGGAACGATCGGAGCAATGACGAGCATTCAGAAAGTTTTGAAGTGCCCCATTTTGTTTTTGGGTCTCTCGTTACCTGAGCATGGCTATCACGCTCCGAACGAGAACTTCGATTGGCAGCAGGCTTCCGGCGGAATGATGGCGTTCGCGAAGTATTTTGAGGAGATCGCTAACTTGTCTGTCAGTACCATCTCGCGGTAGCGGATGGATCACAGACTGGACCACAGATGAACACAGATAACACGGATCTTGAAAAGAAACGCGCAGTCGGGAAGGGGGCAGTCGGTAGATTCAACCTTCGGCAGATTCAAGGCGCCCCCGCTCAACTTAAATGCCATTCTCTGTTGTTGATAGTTGTCCTCTATAGTTCCTGAGCTGAATGATTGATTCAATCATGAAGCTGCTGGTACTTGAGCGGGGGCGCCTTGAATCAGCCGAAGGTTGAATCTTTCGACTGCCCCCTTCCCGACTGCGCGTTTCTTTTCAAGATCCGTGTTATCCGTGTTCATCTGTGGCCCAGTCTTCTAAATTACGCAGGAGAGGCGTTCTTCATTCAACGGAACAAAACCCAAGTTCTGATAAAAGCGGCGCGCCTCTGGATTCTTAAGGTGCACGCCCACATCAATGCGCATCACCGATTCACGGCGTAGCTGTTCTTTCAACTGCTGCATGAGTTCAGTACCGACTCCCTGACCACGCCGGTCCTTCTTTACCGAGACATCATCAAGCTTTGCGACGACGACTCCCATCGAAGTTGAAATCGCGTAGCAGATGACACACATGCCGGCTACGCCGCCCTCATCGTAAGCCATCCAAACGAAGCCCAGCTCAGGTCTCTCCAGGAAAAGATCGAGAGCGTCATTTATACCTTTAGTTCCTCTATCGCCGTATGCCGCGCTACTCGCGAGATAATGTTCATCCTCCGTCAGGAAGGTTCGCAGCATCTCGTATGCATCCGGCACGAGCCGAGCCGTCATCTTGCGACAAGTAATCAATGTTAGTGGTCCTTTGTTAGTGTCTGTCGTTAGTCGTCACCACGCATAGCTTACCGGATCAGCACTCACAATGAACAACTAACAACTGACATCGGACCATTGAACGGACAACTGAATGACAACTGACTACTGACAGCGCCAAGTGTATAATCCGCCCGTCCCTCAGTCAGCAATAATTCCATCCCTAAGAGAAGCAGGAAAAACGTCATGCGTAAACTCTCCGTCATTGCCACGCTTGTCCTCCTCGGATTCTGTTCAACCGTCTTCGCTAAGGAAGCGAGGTTGGTTCGCTACCCCGATTATCACAATGGCCGAATCGCTTTTACCTATCTCGCCGATATCTGGACCGCAGACGAGAACGGGCAAAACATTCAGCGTCTAACCGTGAACCGAGCGCGAGATGTGTACCCGCGATTCTCACCGGATGGGAAATGGATCGCGTTTTCGAGTGATCGCAACGGCAACCTTGATGTCTTCATCATTCCGTCAGAAGGCGGCGTCGCAAAGCAGCTAACGTTTCACTCAGCTGACGACACGGTGCTCGGCTGGAGTCCTGACTCACAGGCAGTGCTCTTCAGCAGCAATCGTGGACAGGACTTCACGGCCCAGCTCTACCTTGTTCCAACATCAGGTGGCATGCCCTGGAAAGCGGGACCAGACATGGGTTTGCAAGCCGGCTATTCACCTGACGGCAAGCGAATAGCCTACAACCCGAAGGCACAGGTCTATTGGCGTAAGTACTACCGCGGCTCTTTTCAAAGCGACATCGTTGTCATGGACGTGGCGGCAAAACGCTTCACTCAGGTAACTGACTTCAACGGACTCGATTCATGGCCCATGTGGGGAGGCGATGGCTACATCTACTTCGTCAGTGATCGTGACGGCAACGGACTTACCAACATCTGGCGCGTGGCTGAAGCCGGCGGCAAAGCTGAAAAGATCAGCTCATTCAAAGCCGGCGACGTTCGCTTTCCATCGATTAGCGCAGACCGTCGAACCATCGTATTCGAACATGATTTCGGAATCTGGAAACTGGATGTGTCAAGCAAGAAAGTAACTCCAATAAAACTCGACATTGCCGCGGAAACGGCAGAGAACATGGTCGACATGCAATCTTTCAACGGAATCGCTGATGATTACGATCTCGCACCGTCTTCAAGACGAATCGTGATTTCAACGCATGGAGAGATCTTCACAGCACCTGTTGAAGAAGGTGACGTCAAACAGATTACTGACAGCGCCGCACGCGATCGCTTTGTTGGTTATTCCCCAGACGGCAAGAGCATAGCCTACATATCTGACCAGAGCGGTCGTGAAGAGATCTATGTCATGTCAATAGATGGAATTGGTCAGCCACAGATACTCACTGACATTGATGCCTTGAAGACGGGCTACAACTGGTCACCTGATTCAAAAGAGATTGCCTTCACAGCATCGGACAGCAAAGTGCGGAAGGTTAATGTCGCGATGAAGCAAGTGACGCTATTTGATTCATCGAACTACGGAAACACCGGTACGCCGGTTTGGTCACCTGATGGAAAGTGGTTGGCCTACACCAAGTCAGACGTTTCAAGGACCAGCGACGTTTACTTGTTGGACGCATCCGGACAGGACAAAGAGCCACATAAGATCACGTTCGACTCAAATAATGATGTCAATCCGCGATTTGCTCCTGACGGTCGCCAACTCTTCTTCCAGCGGATCGAATCTTCAGGCGGCGCCACGCCTAACTCAGTCCAGATCTATTCAGTAGGTCTTGAGCACCTTGATCGGGATCCTGACGATCCAGAAGAGCGAGCAGAGACTGAGCCGCCACAATCCTCGTCTGCTGAAACGCCCGCAGAGGGAGCACCTCCCGCACGTCGTTCACCAGCAGAACGAAGACAGCCGCCGCGTGAAATTAAGATCGATTGGCCGGGCATGAGACATCGCACGCGGCAAGTCACGCGCATGCCGTTTCCGATTTCCAATTACACAATTGCGCCCGACAGTCGCACGATTGTTTTTGTTACGACCGAACCCGCGGGAACTGCGAACGTTCCAGTGATTTATTCAATACAGGACGATGGAAAACGATTGGCGCGGATCACTTCAGGCTTGCCCCCAAGCGAAGAGGGCGATCA
>JBKPAL010000185.1:0-4534 GCA_046726395.1 Acidobacteriota bacterium | reverse complement strand
GGGTCACCGTTTTCGCAGGCAATTGCCAGACAAAGATCGTCCGCCTGCAAATCATCGACAAAAGCGGCGATTGCGTCGGCTGACGCATGCTCGTCATCACGCAGCAAATATTTCGCTACCGTTTTGGTGATTCGAGGTGTTAGCGCCGATGCTTGCAAGGAACGAGAGTCAGATGCTCGCTCGAGAAGCCGCTTCGCTCCTTCCGATGCTATCTCTTCGATGTATTCTGTTCTTCGACTCACGAAAATGAAAATGTCGTGAAATGTTCACCGAATGCTATCACGTGCTAGTGAGAACCGAGTTCGCATTTTGTTTGATGTTTGCCGGTCAGAACAGTTGCCGCAGCAGCAGCACCGTGCGTCAACAATCGCGTCTTTGACACGCCCCGGGCCCTAAGCTAGATTCGGTTCAATCGCTTATTCCAGGCTGTCTTCGCCGGCAAATATGCTGCGAGGCCTTTCGACTTTTAGCAATGCTCCGTGTAACAGAGATATTTCGCTCCATACAAGGTGAGTCAACTCACGCCGGCAGGCCCTGCTCATTCGTCAGGCTCACAGGCTGCCCGATGCGGTGTGTCTGGTGCGACAGTGAATACACATTTACGGGGGGCGAACACATGTCCATTGAGGATGTGATCTCGCAAGTGGACTCCCATGGTTGCAAGTTGGTTGAAGTCACCGGTGGTGAACCGTTAGGCCAAAGAGAAGCACTGGATCTAATCAAGGAACTGTGCGATCGAGACTATGACGTTCTGGTCGAAACCGGAGGATATGTTTCTACAAAGGACGTCGATCCGCGTGCATACATCATTCTCGACGTTAAGTGTCCTGGATCAGGTGAGGCCGAACGAAATCACTGGCCTAACCTGGACCATTTGAGATCGGATCGTGATGAGGTCAAGTTTGTCATTGCCGATCTCGCCGATTGGAAGTTTGCGCAACAGGTTATTGAACGATACCAATTAGAGAGCCGAGCGAAAGCTGTTTTGATATCACCGGTCTGGGACGGGGTGAATCTTCAGGATGTTGCGAATTGGGTTTCGAGTAGCGGCAGGAACGTTCGCATGCAACTACAATTGCACAAATACATCTGGGGTGCCGAAGCACGAGGAGTTTGAATGGGCGGCAGCACCGACGAAAACGCATTTAGTCCGAAAGCGAGAGATAGCTCGCGCGAGACACTCGCGGTCTGTCTCGTTTCCGGCGGCATGGACTCATGTGTAACGGCTGCGATCGCAGAGCAGGAGAATGATGAGCTTGCGTTTCTTCATGTTTCCTACGGACAACGCACGGAGAAAAGAGAGCGAACGGCATTTGAGCGACTAGCCGACTACTACGACGTGAAACAAAAGCTCGCTGTCTCACTCGATCACATGAGCATCATCGGCGGCTCTTCGCTCACTGATGCCAGAATCCCAGTCGCTGAAGTCAATCTTGAAAATCAAAGCATACCGACGAGCTACGTTCCATTCAGGAACGCACATCTATTGTCTATCGCGACGAGCTGGGCAGAAGTCATCGGAGCTACAACCATCTATATTGGTGCTGTAGCAGAAGATTCGTCTGGTTATCCCGATTGTCGTCCGGAGTTCTATCGAGCATTTCAACAGGTCGTTGACGTCGGCACTCGACCAGAAACTAGAATCAACATTAAAACGCCAGTGATTGCTATGCGAAAGTCGGAGATCGTGAGGCGCGGACTACAGCTCGGCGCGCCACTGGAGATGACATGGTCCTGTTATAAAAGATCAGAATTGGCGTGTGGCGAATGCGATTCCTGTGCTCTTCGTCTTAGAGCTTTTCGAGAAGCAGGAGCTGTTGATCCAATTGCGTACGTGCTTGACAGTCACCGGCTTGCTTATTAACTTAATGCCGCTAACCGATGTTATAGTTACAACTTAAGCGCGACTTCGGAGCATCTTAACCCCTCTCCCGTAGCGCCAATTCATGCCAAAATCCTCTGGAGGATCTCTGAAATGTTTTCTAGATACATGCGATTGAGTATCGCTGCCTTTTCCTTGCTGTTTGCAACTTCACTGGTTGCGATGGCCCAGAGTGGCGAGCTTCGCGGACATGCTCTTATTGCTCAAGCAGATGGTCAGAAGGTACCAGCCAGTGAGGCGGCCGTTGACGTTTACCGCACGGACCTACCTGGGAAGTACAACACCAAAACAAACAAGAAAGGCGAGTTCGTTTTTGCCGGACTCCCTTACGTCGGTGACTACCTTGTCATCGTAAGCCATCCAAGTGCTCAACCCACTTGGCTCCCGAAAATTAAAGCAGGTCGCAACGTCGACTATGAATTTGTCATGTCGCCCGGAGACGGAAAGCGACCGACGCTAGATGAAGTTAAAGCTGCAATGGCGAAATCAGGAGAATCAGCAACGCCAACGAGCGGCGGCGGGAGCGAAAGCGCCTCAGACCGTGCAAAGCGCGAAGAGTTGTTGAAAAAGAACGCAGAGATTGAGGCTGCAAATAAAAAAATCACAGACGCCAACGCCATAATCGCTCGCACGTTCAAAGCTGGCAATGAAGCACTTAGCGTAAAGAACTACGATGAGGCAATCCGTCAGTACGATGAAGGTTTGGCTGCCGATCCCGAGCAACCAGCGCTGCTGACAAATAAGGCTAACGCGCTCAAGTCTCGTGGGGTCGATCGCTACAATACAGCCATCACTGCAACTGATGACGCAGCAAAGACCTCTGGTCTTAATGCCGCCAAAGCGGACTTCACAGCAGCTAAAGACGCAGTTTCAAAGGCAGTTGATTTGCTGAAGTCACAAGGCGGCACCTCACCCGGTGGTCCAGCGGACGCTCAGGAAGAGCAGCGTCGAACCCAGAATAAACTCGCCGCGATGAGCGTACGCGCCGAGGTTATGCGACTTTACGTTACGAAAGCAGATCAGACACAAGTCGACGCTGGCATGGCCGCTTACGATGAGTACCTTGCAATAGAGACCGATCCGGTCAGGAAGGCCAAAGCTGAAAAGTCCGCCGCACAAATGCTGTTCGACGCCAACGCATTTGATAAGGCGTTAGACAGGTATCAGAAGATTCTCGCAAACAATCCTGACGACCTCGAGGCTCTTCTGCGTTCCGGACAGGCGCTCTTCAACATTGGCGCAATGAACAACGACAAGGCCAAGTACCAGGAAGCCGCGAACTACCTCGCTAAGTATGTCGAGAAGGCACCCGACACGGATTCGCTGAAGGCGGACGCCAAGGCCATCCTGGAGACTCTCAAGGCACAGGAAAACGTGAAGCCTGAGAAGGGAACAGGCGCACCAGCTCGTCGCCGAAAGCCATAAACGAAGTGATACAGCAGAAAAGGCCGGGCCGAAAAGTACACCCTCATCGGCTCGGCTTTTTTGCGTCTGACTGACTAGTTTTCCACGCCGTTTTCACCGGAAATGCCCTAAATATAAGACCTTGACACTATTTATGTTCAACTTGTACTATGCGTGTGCAACGATGTTTAGCACATCGTGGCAGCCTTTTTTTCAGGCCGAATCTACGCGCTCTCCAGTGATCCCGTCCCGCTAGCCGGCGACCTTCAATCTATTTGCCCGGGGAACAATGTCAGCCAAACTAGGCGAACTTCTCGTCCGCGAAAATCTCATTAGTCCACAAAACCTTCGCGAAGCCCTTGATTACCAGCGTGAGCATGGCGGCCGTCTCGGCTATAACCTGGTGAAGCTCGGTCTCATCACCGATGAAACCATCACCAGCGTCCTCTCTCGCCAATATGGGATACCTTCCGTGAACCTCGATTTGTTTCACATCGACGAATCGGTCTTGAGACTCATTCCACAAGAGGTTTCACAGAAGTACTCTGTCCTGCCGTTGTCACGTGTCGGCGCAACCCTCACTCTCGCGATGGTTGACCCAACTAACGTCTATGCCATGGACGACATTAAGTTCATGACAGGATTGAATGTTGAGCCCGTCGTAGCCGCCGAAGCGAGTATTCAGCAAGCCATCTCCAAGCATTACGGATCATCTCGAGAAATCGAGTTGGCCACCGTCATCGTTGATGAAGGAATGGTCATGCAGGGTGCTGGCTCGAAGACAAACGGCGGCGGCATTACTCATGCTGATCTCGTCTCCCTGGACAGTATCGACTTCGACTCAGATCAGACGGAATACGTCGAGGTACTCGAAGACAACGAGGAGATCGACCTCACTACGCTATCGCGTATGAGCGAAGACGCTCCTGTCGTTCGCCTCGTTAACGTACTTCTGGTAGATGCGCTACGTCGCGGTGCCTCAGACGTGCACGTCGAACCATATGAAAAAGAGCTGCGCATTCGATTTCGGATTGACGGTGTTCTCTACGACGTAATGCGACCCCCGCTTAAGATGCGCGATGCTCTAATCTCGCGCGTCAAAATCATGTCTAAGTTGGACATCTCTGAGAAGCGCCTGCCGCAAGATGGACGTATCAAGATCAAGGTGAAGGTCGACTCTCGATCACGGGAGCTCGACTTTCGTGTCTCCACACTGCCGACGCTCTTTGGAGAGAAAGTGGTGCTTCG
>JBKPAL010000184.1:0-7064 GCA_046726395.1 Acidobacteriota bacterium | reverse complement strand
GTGAAGTATCCCTCGGAAGGCGGTTACACGCCCGGCGACACTTGGGACCTCTACGTAGGTAAAGACAATCGCGTCGAGCAATTCGTCTACCACCGCGGCGGGCCGAAGAAGCCGAGCATCGTCATCGCAACGTGGGAGGGCTACAAGAAAGCTGGCCCACTGCTTATCTCGACGGACCACCACGGTACAGCGGACGGAAACCCCCTGCGGATTTTCATTTCAGATGTGGCCGTTAAATTGACGGGATCAGAAAACTGGATCAACGCACAATGAGGATAGGAGAGATTCGTTTGAATGATCGGCTTAACTTCAAAAGTCGAAGGGTTCAAACATTTCATTCACACTTTGCGTCTTATCAAGTTAATTGGTTACCACAGAGACGCAGAGGACGCAGAGGTTGCTCAGAGAACAGCGAGCCCGACTTCTGCAGGCTGTAAATTGCACCTAATGTGATGAAGGCTGACATCGATCTGGATATTGAGCGAAAGACTTTCGCGACTGGCCTCTTGCCGGAATTGATCGCTGTGCTGCGCCGCAGCCGGCCCGGCGATCTGGTCGCCGTGGTGGGCGACGAAGCGAGCATTGGACCTGAGTTGGAAAAGTGGTGCCGATTCACTGGGAATTCACTTCTAGAGTCGACAGTCGAAAAGGGCCGTTCGCGGTGGGTTTTCCGTTGTGGTCCTGTTGCGGTGTTTGCTGAAGAGAATCGGCCGGTGGGCTCGCGGCTTTGGCTCTACACGAATTTCGACTGCAACCTGCGTTGCGACTACTGTTGTGTGCGGTCCTCGCCGACTGCGCCGCGACGAGAACTGGGGCTCGGGCGTGTACAGCGGATCGCTCGTGAGGCGGCGGAGCTTGGTGTGAAGGAGATTTTCGTTACTGGAGGTGAGCCGTTTCTGCTCGAAGATATCGGCGAGATTCTGGTTGCTTGCGCTGCAGCCGCTCCGACCACAGTGCTGACCAACGGAATGTTGTTTACCGGGCGGCGCGCAGAAAGCTTGCAGGCATTACCGCGCGATCGAGTTGTCCTGCAAATCAGCTTGGACAGCGCTACGCCAGAGCTGCACGACCTCCATCGCGGGGCCGGAACATGGGCGCGGACACGAGAGGGTATTCAGCGCGCTCGCGCGCAGGGGTTTCGAGTGCGACTGGCAGCCACTGTTTCGACCGATGCTCAGGCCGAGGAGTTCCGTCAATTCCTCGACGAGGAAAAGATTGCCGAAGAAGACCGAGTCGTACGCCGGATCGCATTGCGTGGTGCCGCCAGCGAAGGCGTCGCTGTTACTCGAATCGATCTAGTGCCGGAAGTCACAATTACCGCTGAGGGTGTGTACTGGCATCCGGTCGGGGCGGAAGATGACGATCTGCTTGTTACGCGCGACATCTTTCCTCTCTCCGAGTCCTTCGCTGCCGTCCGCCGCGCCTTTGACCGCGAACGCGAACACGCGAATAGGCTGGCAAGAATCTTTAACTGCGCCTGAATGTTTCGGTTGTGGCTTGCCCCAGAATTCAAGGGTTTCAAACATCTCATTCACACCGGGCTTCAGCCCGGTGGAAAGCGGCACGAAGAGACAGTGAACCGTTTTAACGGTTCGCGTCTTATCAAGTTGATGAAGCCGTTGAGGTCGAAGGAATTACATAGCCAGCTGAACGGAGAAACCGTTGAAACGGTTCGATTGAATTTAGCGGCATTCAAATCACCGGGCTGAAGCCCGGTGTGAATGAGAGGTTTAATTCTCCGACTTTTGAGGGAAAGGCGAACGTTATCCAAGCGGAAAACCCAATTGCTCGAGTTCAAATCCCCTGACTCTCCTAGGCCGACTTTGCCGTTCGTTTCTTGAAGAATCCCTGTTGGGCCGCGGCTTCTCGCAAAGCACCGTAACCATCGAGGTGAGGCGGTAGCCAACGCTGAAGCCCCTCGGCGTCGAGTATAGATCGATGAATCGGGTTGTCGTAGCTCATAGCTGAGAGTGCTTCGGCGAACCGCTGCTCCTGTTCGACGTTTAGGTCAGGCCTCGCTGTGAACATGCAGTGATTGTAAGTTGGTGAGGACCATATCTCACGAAGGGCACCTTCGGGCACTAGGCGCTCGTTGCGCACAGTATTCAAGAACGGACTGCCGATAGCGCCCGCGTCGGCTCGCCCGTCGAGGACAGCGCGCACGACTTCCGCTTCGCTGGTCCCGGTATCACCATGTTTGCCTACGTCGCTGTCAAAGCGTAACGTCCGGTAGTTCCTTCCTTCGCGCATGCCTTCCTGCTCCAAAAAGTAAACGGGGAGAATCGCTGCGTGTCCGCTGTCTCCGCTGCCAAGTGCGAGCGTCCGATCTTTCAAGTCCGCGATCGTAGAGATACGACTCCCGGTTACGGCAACGATCTTGGTCATCCAGCCAAGATCGGTGTCGCGCATGGCGATCGCACGACAGGCGTGGCCGCTCCACTCGTCTGCCTGCAGGTAGGCGAGGTTCGTGTTCCAGGCGATATCGATACGCGGCACGGCCTCGCCCGGTCGAGCGAGGAGTGCGAGGACCTGCGCCTCATAACTCTGAAATAGTATGACCTCAACGGGAAGATGCGCTTCGTCGTGAAAATAGCGCCGCATCCCCTCCCAAATCGTAACCACCTTCGGATCGTATGCAACAGCTCCTACCCAGATTGTTTTGCTCATAGATGTACTCGTTTTCTGTCAGCGTGCTGACAACAATACTCTAACAGAGTCAATGGAAGTTAGCGTGAGCTGTTTGGATTGCATTTCCAAATCCTTTTTTTGAAAGATTTTTTTGACTAAGAAAACCGCTGGATACGAGTCTGCATGTCGTTATCTTGCAAAAACTTTTCTGAGAGACAAAAGGTCTTGAACTGCTCAATAAGAACTCTGGACTGGTTCTGAAACAAGGAGCGAGCGTTTTAGTTTGATCTAAACGATTCGCAAAGGGAGAAACAAAATGGTGAAGGTAGCACTTTGGGTGAAGTTAAAAGCAAAGCCGGGAAAGAAAAAGATGTAGCAGATTTTCTGCTCGGCGGATTGTCATTGGTCGAAGCCGAACCTAAAACGATTGCGTGGTTTGCACTTCAACTAGGACCCGGAACCGTTGGCATTTTTGACGCTTTTCCGGACGAGGATCGTCGTCAGGCACATCTGTCGGGAAGGGTTGCAGCAGCACTAATGGAAAAGGCGGGTGAGCTATTGGCGGAACCGCCTTCGATAGAGAAAGTGGATATCCTAGCGGCGAAGCTCTAGCAGAAGTCGCTCGCCAAGAATCCTGTCCTTTATATATAGGCTGCATTCCGAGTCTGTCCTTTATATATAGGCTGTATCCAGAAGTAGCTACGCGGCAAACCACTGAGTTCAGGCGGCACAGACGTTGCCGTTTATTTCACTGCTCTTAGCGCTGCGACAACATTTGAACGACGGTGCGAAATAGAAGTAAAAAAACGGCACATCAGTCGTGTTCATGATTTGCAACGCTAAGAGAAATGTTGAATGACAAGCTAACTCTTCATTGTCGCCTCAGCGCGACGGTTGACCTCTTCCCAATTGACGTTTTGCATGAATGCGTCAACATATTTTGCTGCCGCAGCACCATAGTCCATCTGGTAGGCGTGCTCATACATGTCCAGCACTAGAAGCGGGCGGCTCATCGGCGCATTGTGCATATGGTCCCAGGACCAATAATTGTGCATCTCGCGCGTGTGTTGATTGTAGCCAAGGATCACCCAGCCGGAACCACCGCCCAATGCATTGCCCGTCTTTTTGAACTCATCCTCCCACTGCTCGTAGCTTCCGAACCATTGCTTGATTGAGTCAAGGACCATCCCACCAGCTCTACCATCACCGCCTAGATTAACGAAATAGTGCTCATGCAGGATGACGGAACCAGTACGGACCAACTCTTCGCGCTTGAGGTCACCATATATATAAGGAGGCAGATCCTTGTCCTGTAATAGCAAGGCAAGCCTCTGCTCAACTGCGTTGAGTGCTTTTACCGCCCCGCTGTAGTTGTTTTCCCAATGCGATTTGATCAGCTTTTCGGAAATGCCCTTCAGCTTGGCTGGATCGAACGGCAAAGGGATCGGTTGATGTTGTCCACGAAAAGCTCGGGTCGCTGGCACGCCCCGTGTTTGTCCGTCCTCACTAACTTCATTGGCCTTAACTTGGTTCTCGCCCACTATGTTTGTGAGTGCCAAGCCTGCACTACCGGCTGCCAGACTTCCAATAACTTTCCGCCTGGAAAACGTTTTCATAGTTACCTCCTAGTCTATTCCTGAAATCAGTGGAGCGCCGGTGATTGCTTTCCTGCCTTGACCTTCCTGAACAGAAGCGCCGCTGGAACACAAAGCAACCACAACAACGCAAGCAATCGGAAATTGTCGAGGTAAGCCATCAAAGTAGCCTGCTCGACGTGCGTGCCATAAATTGAGCCGTAACGCTTGTTGGGCCGCCGTCGCCGGATTCCCGCGGATCGCCGGGTACGCGAGCAATGTCTGCAGAAAAAGCGGCAACAGCGCAACCGTTCAGTAGAGCACAACTCCCATGGCCGTAATCAGTGCCGTCCCGACTGCAAAGTTGCGATTAACCAAGACACGAAGGTTGACGATTAGCCTTCAGAAGAACGCAACAAAAGCTACTTACGGGCAGCTTTGCAGTTGCGAATATTGACGATTAAGGGTGCCAGTAGGGTAACGATTTCTTGTGGGATGGTGACAAATAGACGGGCGAAAGCCAAGCGAGACGGCAACAACGAATCGTTGAGATGATCCTTCCCGAGAGGGACGCTCTTACAACATGAAGCACCAAATCTTCACGCAAGCAGGTCCTCGATCATCACCGGCAGTTCGCGAACACGGACACCGGTCGCGTGGTGCACTGCTTCGGTTATGGCGGCGGCAACACCGGCGAGACCGATCTCGCCGATCCCGCGAGCACCCAGTTCATTGATCTCTTTGTCGGGATAGTCGAGAAAGTGCACGTCAATAGGAGGCGCGTCAGCGTTCACCGTCATCATGTAATCGGCGAGGTTGCTATTGATGGGAGCGCCGTTCTGCGGATCGTAAATGGTTTCTTCGAAGAGTGCCATGCCGATGCCCATCACTACCGCGCCCTGAATCTGATTTCGGCCGGCAAGTGGATTCAAGATGCGGCCGGCATCCATCACTGTCACAACGCGGTTCACGCGCAAACGAGCGATCTCTGGCTGCCACGTGACTTCGACAAAGTGGCAGCCGTACGAGTGCAAGGAGAACTTTGGGTTCGGAACAAAAGCCGTCTGTTCAGAACTGCCGCTGCCTGTGACCAGCCGTACATTCGCTCGACGGAGCACATCGCCGAACGCAACTCCTTTCGCGACGCCTTCGGCTTTTACGAAGATGCGACCACCTTCAAGCGCAAGATCCTCAGGCTTGCGTCCGAGAAAAGGCGACCCCGGAGTTCCAATGGCGACAAACATCAGCGAAGTGATCGCCTGGTCAGCGGCCTTAAAGACAGCAGGGATCACCGAACTGGTAGCCAGCGAACCGCCCGAGATCGGACCATCTGGAAGCACGCTGTCGCCCAGCTCAACTTCGATCTTGTCGACTGGCACCCCAGTCTTCTCCGACGCTAGCTGCGCGAGGATGGTGTACGTGCCGGTGCCGATGTCCTGCGTTGCGCAGGCAATGCGCACGCTGCCGTCGTCGCGCAATTGCATGTTAGCTTCGGCTGGGAATCGCCCTGCTATCCATGCCGCACCTGCCATGCCCCAGCCCAGCGTCAGCCCATCCCGCTTCATCGAGCCGACGGCCGGGTTGCGTTTCGACCAACCGAATTTCTCGGCGCCAAGGTTCAAGCACTCCTCGTAGTGTCGTGATGAAAATGGAACGTTGAGTGATTCGTCGATTTTTGGCTCATTGAGGAGGCGGAAACGCACCGGATCGATCTTCAGTAGATTGGCCATTTCGTTCATTGCTGATTCGGTGGCGTAAAGCCCGGGTACCGCACCGGGGCCACGCATATCAGCGGTGGCGCCGATGTTACGCCGCGCGCGTCCGAAGCTCACGCGCAGATGCGGAACGCTGTGATGAAACGGCGTGGCTTCACCACAGTCCTCGTGGTAATTGTCAATCATCGAAAGGTGGTAGACGTAGTCGTGCTGGAGGGAGACGAGCTTACCATCGGGAGTTGCGCCCAAGCGCACACGCTGCTGTGTGCGCGCGCGATGCCCGACGGACTGGAACATCATTTTGCGACTGACGACCAGCTTCACCGGTTTGCCTAACTGACGTGCCGCAGCGGCAGTGAGCGGAACATGCGTCCACGGATAGAGCTTGCCCCCGAATCCAGAGCCGAGGAACTTGGCGATGACGCGCACGTTCTCCTTAGGCAACCCGAACATCTGCGCCAGAACCCCGCGCAGATTGACCACGCCCTGCGTCGAGTCGTACAGCGTGAGCGTCTGGCCATCCCAGATCGCAGTGGTGGAATGTAGCTCGAGTGGATTGTGCGTTTCGGCAGGCGTGACGTAGGTTTCGTCGAGCTTGACGGGCGCGCTAGCAAACGCGGTTGCGGCATCGCCTCGGTGGCTTTGCAGTCGCGCCACTGGTCCATAACCAGTAAAGACGACGTCAGGATCGTTGTCCGCTTCGAGGCGGGACTCAACGTTGTGTTTCTCTTTGGAGTAGGTCGCTCTCACTGCATCGGCAGCAGCCTTGGCAGCTTCGAAAGTATCAGCGACAGCGAGAGCGATGTACTGACCGTAGTAACGGATCACATCGTCTTCGAACGGCGGCCGGCGCTCAAGGCAGATTCGATCAAAGCCGGGGGCAGGAGTGGAACGAAAAATTTTTCCGATATTCCCACGATGAAAGACTGCACGTACGCCGGGCATCTTCTCAGCTGCGGCGGTGTCGAGCGTAAGCAACTTACCGTTGGCGATCGTCGCCTCCACCGGCACGGCGTAGAGCATTCCGGGAAAGTTGAAATCGGAAGTGTACTGCGCCAGACCGGTGACTTTGCGCGCACCATCGATGCGCACTGTGTCGCGTCCGATGGGAGAAGTTGCGGGCGATTGGTGTTTTGTCGCCATGATT
>JBKPAL010000183.1:0-12819 GCA_046726395.1 Acidobacteriota bacterium | reverse complement strand
CTTAGGTGCGCGGCTGGTTACTTCAAAGCTTTAAGCTCTTGCCGTGCATCGCACTCAACGGGAATATTCAATCCAAACACGCCTCGCGTACTCCCAGGTTCAGTGTAACGTAAGTCCGCCAATTGTACGAAGGTTTGCGTCGTGCAATCCATGCCCACGACACTCATGACTGGGAACCTGGCAAACTCTAGGAAAATTCTGGCAGGTCGTGTGTTCAGCGCCTCCTCAACGATTGGCGATTTGTACAGCTCGGGTCGTTCGTGCCTAACTATCTCACCAGTGCCTGACTGCCGGAATAGAAACAGATCGAAACGATAGGCGGCGCGCTCAGTCTCTACCACGCTCTGCCAGTGAAACGGATCTGCAAGCGTAGGCATGGCTGCGACGTCTACTACCGTCTCGGCATTTTTGCTCGCAAGCCCCTTTGCCTCATCTCGAGATCTTTCCAGCGCTAGATGATGAAGTGCAGCCAGCCCGCCCCAATAGAGGATGAGCACTGCGAATGCTCCCAGCGCCAATCTGTTTCCCCAGCGTGCACCAAGCTTCAAGTGATAGAGAATTGTTAGCAGAACGATCTCGCCTACCCAGATCAGCTGGACCCAAGCAACATTCCCAACTCCTGGCCGTCCTGCCGCACCAAAGAACACGATGTAGCTCACTATCGCCGCTAGCGCTAACCAAAACATAACTTGTTTCTTGCTGTTGGCCGTCAGGAGAAAGACTGCTCCCCCGACGAAGAACCATATAAATGGGTCGACGATGAAAACCAGATCTCCGTAGTACCACTTTGGGTTCCAAGGCAGGAACGGTCGAATCCCATAATTGTTTGTCCAGTCGAGGATTGGATGAGTTGCACTAACTATTAAGGACGCGAGTATAAGTCCGCGCGCTTTTATTGAAGGTGCTCTTCCGCGAACACGCGCCAGCACACGATCCCCAAGTACAAAAATTATTGGAATGAGGAGGCTGAGAATGAGAGTGCCAATGATGGAATGGGTAATCCCACGATGATGATGAAGGTATGTCCATCGATCACCGATGAATGCAGAAATTATGTCGGAGTCTGGGGCGTTCGCTGCAAGCAGGCAAACAGCGCTAGTGGCTGGTGATAGCCGTTCAAGTCCAGCCTTTGTAGCGGCCAGACCGATAAGCGAGTGGGTGAGATTGTCCATCGACTCGCATTAAAACGGCAGCTCTGAACGAGGAGCTTCTGGTGTTAACTGCGCGTATCGAGCTGAATCGATCCGCTCCAACTCTTTCGCAGCTTCGCGAGCGACGGTTGTTTGGGGCTTTGGTGCTCCGTCAGCGTCCTTGGCTTTTCGAGCCTCGTCCACAATATTGAACAGAAGATCCGCGGCCTCTTTCTTCTTGCCCTGTTTGTCGTAGACGACGGCTAATCTTAGGTTTGCCACGTCGGGAGTAACCACTGGGCTCTTTGCTGCGGCCAACTCACGATAGAGTTGCGCAGCTTCGTCGTAGCTCTTGTCGGCTTCCTTGGCTTGAGCAAGAGCAAACTTCGATAGTGCGGCCACCTCCGGTTTCCCATTCTTACTGAGTTCTGCAAGCTCAGAGATACCGCTATTGCGATCAAAATAGAGTCGATTTGTTGCAGCAAAGTATCGAGCTTCACTTCGATAGGGATCACCATATTTGGCCGCCACCTTATCGAATTCTTCCGCAGCTCTCTTCGCCCGATCACGGTCGTTCGAGAACGTAGGGGCCGTAGGATCATTAGAATCTGTGGGCGAAAGCGGCGCGGTTGCGATGCTGATGGCTCGACCCAGAGCGGCACGCGCTTCATTGTCCTTCCGGCCACTCCAACGCACATAGACCCCGACAATCACGCCGAGCAGCACGACTCCTAGTACCGCGTACAGAATGGTTCGACCCTTACCTTCCAGCTTGTCGCCCAAACGATCCAGCAGACCCATGGTCGTATCGCGAAACCGGTCATGTTGCAGTTCGCGTGCGCGCTTTTTCTTGTATTTAGCCACGTAAATCCTTTCGCAAGTGCCTATAGTGAGCAGCGTTCTTTCAGGTGTATGATTAAGAAAATGTTCACTCTAATGGTCGTTGCGAAAAGTTGTCAAGCAAGTGTCTCTTTGAACTGAACCCAGAACTTCTCCAAGCAAATTAGGGCTAGAGTGAACCTCGAAGTGTTTTGAAACCGTGCGCGATATTCAAAATTCCGCATCTAAGCGTTTGGATGAAAAGATTGTGGGAACAAACCAATTCTGCTTGGTGTCTAAGGTCGCGACTGTCCGGGAATGGGCAGGGGCCGACAGCTACTCCGATTCCCGCCCCAGGGGGTAACCAGTGAGCTACGGAGAGCCTATAGTCCTCCGCGGGCAAATGGAACTGGAGCAGGTTGCGTCGGCGGCCTCAGTCGAGTCACGACAAAATTCCGAGGCTCAGTTCATTGAAAGACTGAAGCGAGGAGAGGTGGGGGCATTCCATACGCTTGTCACCGAACGCTCGGGCGAAATCTACGGTCTTCTCTATAGACTGACAGAGAACAGTGAAGAGGCCCGAGATTTGACACAGGAAACATTTCTTCGCGCCTTCCAGAATATCGGTAACTTCCGGGGCGATGCGGACCTAAGAACCTGGATCTACCGCATTGCAATCAATCAGGCTCGAAACCGATGGCGCTGGTGGCGAAGAAGGCGACGTGACAGCACAGTGTCGTTGGATGCAGTTGATGGTTCACGTCATCAACCGGTAAGCGCGAGTTTGGCTGAGCAGTCAAACAATCCCGAGCAGGAAGCGTTAGCGCATGAACGGCAAAGAGCATTAAGGTCTGCTCTGCAGAAGCTCGGTCAAGCGTACCGGGAAACGGTGATTCTTCGGGATATCGAAGGCTTCACCTATGAAGAGATCGCCGGCACTCTTCAAATCAGTGTTGGAACTGTGAAATCGAGATTAGCGCGTGGCCGTCAAGAGTTACGACGTCGCTTAGAAGGATCTTTGTGATTGCCAATTCCCGATTGCCAATTGGCGCATTAGTAAAAGTAAGCTGACGTCTCAAGCCGATCCAGAGTTCCTTGAAAAAGATTGATGCAATTGACGACAGTTGCAAATGGGAAATCGGCAATCGGCAATTGAAAATAGATTGGATGGCTGTCCCGCCCCGGCTCACTAAACTCGGTGCCAAATGGGTCGAAGTGACGAAAACGGCGGGCACGACACTCTTAACAACATACGAGCGAATTGAAAACGTGGCCAGCAACACCCGTTGAAGCGTCGTTCGGATTGAAACTTAGGGACTGTCGAAAGCGTTGTCGCGTTGTTTCCTTTGACAAGGGAGCAGCCGGGGTCGGTCAGTCATCCACTGGAAGGCGACTAACGATCAAAGGGTCAACGAAGGGTCACCCTCCGAAGCGTTAGTTGAAATCTTCATATGTTATGCGACGAAGCTAAAGATTCCCTCTCGGCTTACATCGACGACAGCCTGACTCTTCCACTGCGCGTGGCAGTTGATGAGCATATGGATCGTTGTCCTGTCTGCCGGGCAGAACTGTCGGAACTACGAGCGCTTACTCGTCAGCTGCGTAACCTCGAGCGACCACAACCACCTGCAGAGTTAACTCCCACCATCAATGATGCGTTGATGATCGAAATGGAAGCGGCCCGGCAGACACCATTCCGTCCCTTTGCGATTCGCCTGGCGCTCTGGTTGGAACCAAAGCTGATGCCGTACACAGTCGGCTCATTCGCGTCAGTAATCCTGTTCATTGGGATGTTCGCCGGGTTGCGTCCACACTTCGTCGCGTTGCGCCAGGCAGCAGCAATGCAAAACGCAACTATTGTTTCGGTCAGTCCATATACTTACGATCTCAATCAGCCAGTTACTCCCGAGATGTTTTCAGCGAAACGTGCTCCGTTCGCGGAACAGTCGCCAACTCTTAATCCCGTTGGCGCGTTAGCAGCTCTCACCGGTTCTTATCTGCATACTCGTGGCGCGCATCTCGAGGATGCAGATGACATGATTGTTGTCGCTGACGTCTTCAGCAACGGTGCTGCATCACTTGCAGGTGTCGTACAGCCGCCGCGCAACAGACAAATGCTGACGGAGTTTGAAACTGCCTTGCGGCGAGACGCTGCGTTTGTTCCTGCCTCAATGGATCGACGGCCTGATACGATGCGCGTGGTTTTTGCGGTTCAGAAAGTCGACGTCCACGAGCGAAACTTCTAATTGCCGCCACGGTTTCCTCTCGACCAAACTCTTAATCAAGAGACCTCTTAGTCCCGAACAAACATGCGTTATTTAGTGGACCTACGGATTGACGTGTGGCTGTTTATACTCTGCCGAACTTCCGAATTACACACGCTTATTTTGAGAAAACCGAGTAGCTTGACGACCTCGACGTCGCATGTTAGGTTTTCGAATCCAACTATTACCTAACAAATAGAAGAGAGAACTTTGAGGCTATTGCAGCCGCGGAGACACGCTTGACCGCACCTGCTCTGGAGTTGAAACAGACACCGCTTAATTCATGGCATCGCCAGTCGGGTGGTCGAATGGTCGACTTCGGTGGCTGGGACATGCCCGTCCAATATCCTGCCGGAACAGTCGAAGAACATGTCAGAACGCGAACCCACGCTGGTCTATTCGATGTCTCCCACATGGGTGAAATTGATGTTCGCGGTACAGACGCGATTCCTTTCGTAAACTACATCACATCAAACGACGCATCGAAACTTAGCGACGCCCAGGCTCAATACTCTGCACTGACAACGCCAGAAGGGACAGTTGTAGATGATCTGCTCGTGTATCGATTCGCGCAGGACCATCTGCTGCTGGTGGTGAATGCCGGTACAACGGAAAAGGATTGGGAATGGATCAAGTCTCACAGGAGAGGTGAGTCAGTTGAATTGAACAATGTGAGTTCTACGTACGCGCAGATTGCCATTCAGGGACCCGAAGCTTTGGGAATCCTGCAACAGTTGACGGACCTGCCGCTTAATGACATCAAGTACTATCACTTCACCGAAGGCTTAGTAGATGGCGTTCGATCGATAGTGTCGCGCACCGGGTACACGGGTGAAGACGGGTTCGAAGTTTACTCAGCGAGCGATAAAGCCGAACGGCTTTGGACCAAGATGCTCGATGCCGGCAACTTCGGCAAGTCCGACGGGATCCTGCCGTGCGGTTTGGCAGCCAGGAACACACTGAGACTTGAAGCGGCAATGGCCTTGTATGGACACGAAATCGACGAGAGCACCACTTTGTTCGAAGCAAACCTTGGTTGGATCTGCAAACTCAACAAAGGTGACTTTATCGGTCGCGACATCCTCCTGAAACAAAAGGAACAAGGAGTTCAGCGAAGATTAATTGGTTTCGAAATGACTGATCGTGGAATTGCCCGCGACGGACACGAGATTGAAATAGACGGCAGGAGAGTGGGAAAAGTTACTTCAGGCAGCCCGGCACCTTATCTGAAGAAGAACATCGGCATGGGGTACGTTCCAGTTGAGTTTGCGGTAGAGGGTCAACCGCTTCAGATTGATGTTCGCGGCCGGCTGCTCAGTGCCCAAGTAGTAAAAACACCGTTCTATAAACGAGAACGATGACTTGGACTCAGGTCATTGGTCTTTGATCTTGGAATGTTGGAAACAAGCGGCTGAATGATCCAATAAGTACGTTTCAAGATCTAAAACCAAAGACCTAAGCCCATCATGGAGATATAGCTAATGTCGAACGTCCCAGAAAATCTACACTACAGCAAAGACCACGAATGGGTGCGAGTCGATGGCGATGTGGCCATCATCGGAATTACTGACTACGCGCAGAATTCGCTCGGTGACGTTGTCTATGTTGAGTTACCAAAAACGGGGGATGACTTTTCAGCAAATGAATCTTTCGGATCCGTCGAATCGGTCAAGGCTGTCTCCGAAATGTTTACACCGGTAACTGGTGAGGTTCTCGAAATAAACCAGGCGCTGACGGACGAACCTGAAACTGTGAATTCAGATCCGTATGGCGATGGATGGATGATTCGGTTGCGGATGTCGAACCCCGGAGAAGTTGACAGCCTTTTGACAGCAGCGGAATACGAAGACTTCACGAAAGCTGAGAGCGAGTAAAGTTGCGTTACATTCCAAATTCGCCTGAAGAGCGGGCCGCCATGCTTCACCAGATCGGCCTGAACTCCACTGAAGAACTTTTCGACTCAATCCCAAAAGACCTGAAGCTTTCGAGAAACCTTGATACGCCTGCAGCTCTATCCGAACTGGAACTGCTGGCGGATTTCAATAAAAAGGCTGGTCGCAATCCAGCAGCGCGCCGCGCCAGCTTTTTAGGTGCTGGAGCGTATTCTCACTACAGCCCAACAGTAGTCGATCACATTATCTCTCGTTCAGAGTTCTTCACCGCTTACACGCCCTATCAACCCGAGATTTCTCAAGGCACGCTTCAAGTCATCTTCGAATTCCAGACGTTGGTTTGCCAACTCACCGGAATGGAGGTGGCAAATGCGTCGATGTATGACGGGTCAACCGCACTAGCTGAGGCCGTGCTAATGGCTGAGCGTGTAACTCGAAGATCGAAAGTCATTGCTTGCGGTGCGGTTCATCCCGAGTATCTCGATGTCGTTCGCACTTACGTCCAACATGCGGGAATAGACTTTGAACACGCCGATGTGGATCCAAAAACGGGCCAGGTCGTATCGGACCTCGAAAAACTAATTGACGATCACACCGCCGCGATCGTGGTTCAGTCGCCAAATTTCTTTGGCTGCCTCGAAGACGTGCCGGCACTCGCCGAAAAAGCTCACGCCAAGGGCGCTCTGCTAATACTCGCAATCACTGAGGCAATCTCGCTGGGTTTACTACAAGCTCCTGGCGCTGCTGGAGCCGATATCGTCATCGCTGAAGGACAATCGTTTGGAGTTCCCTTGTCATTCGGTGGGCCATACCTGGGTTTGTTCGCAACTCGCGAAAAATTTGCACGCCAGATTCCGGGTCGACTCGTCGGTGAAGCTTATGACAAAGAAGGAAGGCGCGGATTCGTACTTACGTTGGCAACTCGTGAGCAACATATCCGCAGAGAGAAAGCTACTTCCAACATCTGCACTAATGAAGGACTGATTGCTTTGGCAGCCACCGTCTACATGGAGACAATGGGACGGCGGGGTCTTCAGGAAGTTGCCTGGCAATCCGCGCAAAAAGCGGCTTATGCCGCTAAACGAATCTCGCAGCTACGTGGATTTACTCTTCCCTTCACGGCACCTCGATTCAATGAGTTCGTCGTGCGCGCGCCCGTCGACGCCGCTGCACTGCTCTCTAAGATCGCAGCTCAACGCAACATCACTGCGGGGTTGCCGCTTTCGCGATATTTCCCTGATCGAAGCAACGAGTTCCTTGTATGCGTCACTGAAACAAACTCCCGCGCAGAGATAGATGCGCTCGTTGCAGCGCTTGAGGAATGCGCAAAACTCTAAGTTGCTCAGACGTGTTCCAGGAATTCTAGATAAGATATGACACCCGAAATCACGAAAGTCACCCCTGATATTAGTCAGAACGAGCAGCTCATCTTTGAGCGCTCGCAAACGGGAAGGATCGGATATCGACTCCCGCCGCTGGACGTTGAGGAGCAACCGCTTGATGAGATCGTTCCCAAGTCAATGCGTCGCACCGATGATT
Source organism: Acidobacteriota bacterium (assembly GCA_046726395.1). Taxonomy (GTDB): domain Bacteria; phylum Acidobacteriota; class Blastocatellia; order Pyrinomonadales; family Pyrinomonadaceae; genus PSRF01. The sequence goes on along the minus strand of JBKPAL010000183.1, from coordinate 5,175 downwards.
TGGAAGGAGTGCCTGAAGTAAGCGAAGTTGATGTCATTCGCCACTTCGTTCGGATGTCAACGTGGAATTATTCGATAGATTCAGGAATGTATCCGCTCGGCTCCTGCACGATGAAGTACAACTCGCGTCTCAACGAAAAAGTCGCGCGGATTCCCGGCTTGGCAGATCTACATCCTCTGGCTGAAGAACAGGATTCACAGGGGGCGTTACAGGTCATCTATGAGTTGCAGGAACATTTGGCCGAGATAACCGGGTTGTCAGGCATCTCTCTTCAGCCGGCTGCGGGAGCACACGGCGAGATGACTGGAGTCATGATGATCCGTGCTTTCATCGATGCGCGTGATGGCGAAGGCGCATCGGAAAAAAGACGCACGATGCTGATTCCCGATTCCGCTCATGGCACAAACCCAGCCTCAGCACACCTCTCTGGTTTTTCTGTAAAGACAATTAGATCGACAGCGGAAGGTCTCACTGACCTTGATCACCTTCGGGAACTCTGTTCCAAAGGTGATGTTGCCGGTTTCATGTTGACGAATCCCAACACGTTGGGACTGTTTGAGAGGAATATCAAAGAAATCTGCGACATCGTTCATGAGGCTGGCGGTTTGGTTTACATGGACGGCGCAAACATGAATGCACTAGTCGGCGTGGCTCGACCCGGTGACATGGGTGTAGACGTAATTCACCTGAACTTGCACAAGACATTTTCGACCCCACATGGTGGCGGTGGTCCTGGATGTGGTCCATGTTGTTGCACCAAAGAGCTTGAACCGTTCCTGCCCGTACCCAGAATCGTTAAGGACAGCGCATCTTCAGATGGGCAGCCGATTTACCGACTCGATTTCAATCGGCCGCAGTCGATCGGACGGGTCAAGGCGTTCTTCGGTAACTACGGAATGATGCTACGAGCGCTTGCCTACATCCAGACTCATGGTTTCGACGGCTTGCGCGAGGCTACTGAAGCTGCAGTGCTCAATGCTCGTTACATAGCACATGGACTCGTAAGCGATTACGACAAACCGTTCGCCGCACCCCCGATGCACGAGGTTGTGTTCACGGACAAGCGCCAGTCGCGCAAAGGCGTGCATACTCTCGATATCGCCAAGCGGTTGATCGACTACGGATTTCATCCGATGACGATTTACTTTCCGCTGATTGTGCAAGGGGCGATGTTAATTGAGCCTACAGAATCGGTGGGACATCAGGAATTGGATCAGTTCATTGCTGCAATGCGGTCAATAGCTCGTGAGGCGGTAGAGGATCCAGAACTCGTGTTGAATGCTCCTCATCTGACCAGAATTGGCAGACTCGATGAGGCAGCTGCCGCGCGTAAACCAGTGCTTCGTTGGAAACCAAAGGCCACTGGAACAACGGGCTAAGACCTTACGCTTCCCATTTTGGTTGACAGTCAGGATTTCCATCCGTCTCCTTGCCTGACGATGGAATCTTCAACAGAGCCAGCCGCTCGACTATACGTCCATTAATGATGTGCTGCTCGATTATTTCCGGTACATCGGTTGGTCGTACCTGCGCATACCAAACACCGTCGGGATAAACCATGACAGCCGGGCCGATGGCGCAAAATCCAACGGAAGCGCATTCAGTTAACACTACAGAGCCTTTTGGGTTCTTACCTTTCTTCTCTTTCCCGAACAGTATTCCTCGTTCAAGCAGGTCTCGTTCAAAAGCGGCCTTAACTTCTGCACTATCGACGGCTGAACAAGACTTTCCGGTGCACACAAAAATGTGGCGCTGAATTGGCGCGACCGCCACAGGCGCCAGAGCTTCCAGCTTCTCACGATCCCTGATGAATGGTGTTTCAGACATAAACGTATTCCATTAGTTGATTATGCTAGCACGGCAGAACCGGCAACGCTCGGCCTGGTTACTCGTAAACTCAACACCCGAACTGTCTTTTACCAGTACTTAAATCCATGTAGAATGTTGCTGAAAAGGGCGACCGCTCACATGACCGCATATCCCCGAACCAGCGGTCTGATGCGGGCGCCCAAATTAATGTAAGCAGTGGTGCACTAGCAGTTTTATGGCTACCGGCCTCGTTATTCACATTTCCTCTGGCGCTGATAAGCACACCGAAGTTCTCACTCAAGAGCGCATTCGAATCGGCAGCTGTGAAGACTGTGATCTGCGAATACGCGCCCATGATCTTCCGGAAGAGCGTGATGTTAAGGGGTTAGTCTTAGAACTAACGCGGGACAAAGGATTCTATCGGGTCACGAGTTTAGATCCTCAACTCAAACTCAGTCGAAACGGAGATCTTTTACAAACTGACGACCAAATTCGCGACGGCGATGAGATTAAAATCAAACCGACCGATCTGTCTTTGCAATTCTTTCCTATTCGTTCATTGCCTGCTGTAGTCCCAGGACAAGCGCACGAAACACACGTTGCTCCATTCATCGAAGCCGCAGCCATTGAGTCGGCAGCAACTGCGCGTCGCGACGATGCCAAGGTATTCCTTCGCGAGTTCACGCGCGAGCTGGTGCGTGAAATCAATCCAAGCACGAAACTAATTACGCTCGCCATTGCCCTGGCTCTTGTCGGCGGTGTTCTGTACATCGGATGGTCCATGTTTAAGGAAATGCAGCGCAGTCGAGCTCTTATCGACGAACAAAAGGCACAGCTTGCACAGATGAAGGATCAGGTGTCTCGTACAAACCAGACACTTACCGATATCGATCGTTCGAATAAGGAGATTCGAGATAGCCTTTCGCTGGCGGTCAAACTCCGCAGCGAGTACGGCAGTGGCGTTTGTCTCATCGCCGGATCGTTCTACTTTGTCGAAGCTGGTACCGGACTTCCGTTGCGTTATCCCGAAGCGCAAATGAATGAAGGCGGATCCAACGTGCAGAGCACCGAGGTCCCAATCCTGACACCGGAAGGCAAGGCTGCGATTGCCGAATACGAATTCGTCGGAACCGGGTTTTATGTCGGCAACGGGTTCGTGATGACGAACAGACACATTGCGCAGCCTTGGCGAGCCGACGACCGGGCTGCAAGTATCACCAGCAGCGTGCGCGGTCAACCTCGGTTGAAGAAACTGAATGCGTATTTTCCCGATCGAGTGCAGCCTATTCCGTTGAAGTTTAAGACTGCCGGTCAACGCGAGGATCTTGCTGTAGTTATCCTCGACGTTACTGACCTCCCCACCGACATTCCGATTCTGCCGCTCGAAACGGACACGAATGCAGTGGCAGTAGGAAAAACAGTAGTGATGATGGGGTATCCATCCGGCCCAGACCGTCTGCTTGCGCTGTTGGACGACGCAGAATCGCGCGGTATTCAACAACGGTATGGTTCTCTCGACGCTTTATTGGGATACCTGGCGGAAACGAGACGGATCAATCCGGCGACGACACAGGGTAGTATTACTGATCTAGATCCGCGAAGAATCGCGTATGATGCTCGCACCGCTGAAGGTGGGTCAGGAGCACCGTTGTTCGGTCCGTCTGGCCGCGTGATCGGAGTGAATTTCGCTGTTTTTACTGAGAATCAGGCGTCGAATTTTGCAGTACCTATTCAATATGCTCTGAATCTGCTTGAAAGATCTGGTTGGGAACTCCCACCCCAAAAGGAAAACAAAGATGCAGAAGCCGCAAACTCACCGCAGAACGCTCATGCCACAGCCCCAACTGCTAACTAATCCATCAGTGATTATTTTGTTTCAGCTGATTGCTGTTAATTGAAACGCGCAGAGCTCGGAAAACTCTCTACTTTCGAGCAAACTCATAACTCAACTCACGCACCTAAGACTGTTGCAATTTCAATTGTGAACCAATGGACCAACACTTCGTTCGGACCACTTTTACACTGATGTTGTATATTTGAGCGCGCGGCATAGTGCTTGCCGAAGCTTTCACCCGGCAGCGAACGGCCGTCGAACTTTTCAAACGCACGTACGAAAAAATGTTTCCTACCCTCAGAAAGCAGATTCGTAGAGTTTGGACAAGATTAGTCCTGCTGCCGCTAGCGCTGTCGATAACTGGTCCAATCGCAGCGCAAAAATCAATCGGAGTCACGGAACCCACGGCGACATCTGCAAGAGAACTGTTCCAACTGGAGCGAACTCCTGTGCCCGGAGGCGCAGAGCTCATAACCATTCATTCTCGTTGGGAAGGTCTCGCTGAGGATCAGAAGTGGATTCCAGTAGTAAGTGTTTTGCGCGACACCTTGAATGATTCCGATCCAGAAAACGATCAACTTCGTTACTTATGGCCACTTACCTACACGCGTCCGACTCTTTGGCAAAAAGTTTCCGGTGCCGTACCGTTTCTCTATACACGTGTGGGAAGCAAACGAAATGCGTCACAGAAACCTCCACCGCCCGCGATCGATCTCGCTGCACCGGATCGTGAGGTTTGGGAGAAAATCTTTTGGACGACGCTGCAGAATATATTGGTCGATCCTTACGGCATTCCAGTAAAGGCCTCTACTCGCTCGTATCGGCGCAACATCAGTGATTATCGCAAGTCACAGATTGTGCGCGCGCTGTCAGTGCTGTCGCTCTACCAAAGCACAAACGAAAACTCGAAAGGATCACCAGTCTTCTCCAATTCAGAGATGGCAGAGATCCAGGCGCGCCTCCTGCTCACCGACAAGACCTTTGGCGGTCTGCTCGATGATCTGAATTTGCAGCGTTACTACAACAAGGAACTGATCAATACGCGTGACATTCGCGGACACAATTGGGAACTGCTGCGACAGCGTGCAGAAGCAGAGTCACTCTATTTCGAACCTTTGACGATGCCCGATGGTAGCGTGACTCATGCATTGCTCTGGGTCGCAAAGCCTGATCTAGCTGATGCCAACCGGAGTTTCAATGGGCGCTTTCTAAACATTGCGAACCCGTGGGGCGATGCACGGCTTTTGAATTGGCGCGGCTTTAGCGAGGTTCGATATTTCGATTCGGAGAGCCGTCCTGTTTCGGAAGGCACGCCGGAAGCACGCGCCGTAGAGATGATCCCGCTCGCACTTTACGGATTGGATAATCCGAAGATACCAATGGTTCTGGTAGACTTCCGCGACACTTTGAATCCCAAGAAGCGCGAAATGTCGCGTCGCCTTCTGGAGGACGTGACAAGGAACGTGCTGTCCGTCTCAAGATTTGGGGACCTTGGTTATTTCCTGGGCCGCACTGTTTATGATTTTGTTACG
>JBKPAL010000182.1:0-3882 GCA_046726395.1 Acidobacteriota bacterium | reverse complement strand
GCGCGTATCAACGCGCAACTCGCGGCGGCGAAACTGGCCAGTGAAATCAAGGCCGGTACCGCACGCATTTCCGAACTAGTGGGAGCGATCAAAGAGTATAGCTACATGGACCAGGCATCGGTCCAGGACGTCGATGTTCACAAAGGACTGGAAAGCACGCTGTTAATCCTGAAGTACAAATTGAGAAAAAAGAACATTGTCCTCACGCGTGACTACGCCGAAGAGCTTCCGCGAATTAAGGCATACGGCAGTGAACTGAACCAGGTCTGGACAAACCTGATCGTTAATGCCGTTGAAGCCATGAAGGAAGGCGGTACGCTTAAGGTGCGAACAAGGAAGGAGCCGACTGACATTCTCGTCGAGATTCGCGACAACGGCTCGGGTATACCTGATGCTGTAAAGTCACGAATCTTCGAGCCGTTCTTTACGACGAAGCCAGTTGGTGAAGGAACAGGCCTTGGGTTGGATACTGTCGGCCGAATCATTAGAAAACACCGGGGCAATATTCGTTTTGAATCAAAACCTGGTGACACATGTTTTCAAGTTCGCCTGCCCATTAAATAGCTACAACGCTCGGCGTCTCTCACTGCTTTGTTTGATCTGCTCGACCAGCAACCGTTCCGCGAAATTTTCGCATGTGAAGATTATGGGTCCATGGATTGAGGATAGAAAACATGAAACTCATTTCTGTAAACGTCGGGTTACCGCTCGATGTGATTTTGGGCAACGGTAAGAAAGTCACAACCGGAATCTTCAAAGAACCTGTTGAAGGTCGAGCCATGTTGCGCACTCTCAATCTTGATGGTGATAAGCAAGCTGATCTGACTGTTCACGGCGGCGCCAGCAAAGCTGTTTATGCTTACCCTTCCGAGCACTATGAATTTTGGAGAAAAGAGTTGCCGGATATGGAGCTGCCATACGGGATGTTTGGCGAGAACTTTACGACTGAAGGAATGTTCGAGGATTCCCTCTATATCGGTGACCGCTTTCGCGTCGGTGAAGCAGAGATCATGGTCACCGAGCCACGGCTGCCTTGCTACAAGCTTGGGATCAAATTCGAACGGAGCGACATTCTCAAGCGGTTCCTGGTGAGTCGTCGGACGGGATTCTACTTTGCCGTTCTGAAAGAGGGAGAGGTTGAGGCGGGAGACCAGATAGAACCGCTTGGCAGAGACAGGAATCAAATCACCGTTGCAGACATCACGCGGTTGTATGCTTTTGAAAAATCAGATCTGAAAACGTTGCAGCGCGCACTTGAAGTCGAGGCTCTGCCCAAAAGCTGGCGAGACTATTTCCGAAAGCAACTCGAAAAGTACAGCTGACCTGAGTTGCAGATGTTTCAAACGACGATTGATTAAAGAGGAGTTTAGGTGGTCGTAACTGCGACTTAATATCTCGCCCCTACGCTTTGATCAATGGAGGTGAGTGATGGAACTTAGGGAAAACAGTATTTACGCACTCCCTGATGGGCGAGAGTTTGTGGCACGAGCCGGAACGCACGGCGGTCATTTTCTGCACGACACGTCGAGGGGTGATACCTCGGCGCCAGTTTATCTCGTCGATCGATCGGGCCAGCTCTTATCGTGGGGTCGTATCACGCGTTGGTCCCTGAAGGATCTTCGTGACACTGGCCGAATTTCTCTGCGGCCAATGCAACGATTACAGGTCGTATAAGTTTCAGCTGGTCGTCCCACAACAGGAATCTGCTAACGGCAGGTTGCGCTTTCGTGCGGTCAAAAACACTTCGGTAGATATCGCAAGAACGCTCATGACTCACGTTCGCGAAGACAAAGGTTACCGCGTCCCTTACATCTCTCGTTCGATTTCTATTTCGGCGGTGCTCGCATCCTTCCTTCGAATCGGTTCGGCAATCCGATTTTGACTCGTCGACAGCAACTGCGTCGTTCCCTCAGTGATCGAAGCACTGACAGGTTCAGGAGGCAACGCGGTCGTCACCGAAGTGACAATCGCAGGTTGTTGTTTCGTTCTTGCATTGGCCAGCAACTTGGGATTGAGCGTGTGATGTAGTTGCCACAATCCCTGGGCCAAGTTGAATAGTGCATACACTCCCAGCGGAATACCAACCCACAGGAACGGAGCATAAATGCGGGTCCCACTGACCACGAAAATCGGCAGCGCCGTAAGAGCTGCCAATAACAACGAAATCATCCCGAGAAAGAGCTTGTGATAACTATCGCGCGATCCTCTGGTCAGACGCAGCACCTCTAGTTCGGGTAGGTCAAGCACGAGCGGCGCTCCACATCTGCGGCAGAAATGCGATTCGTCGTTGATTTGGGTACCACAGGCGCGACAAGCGGAAATCGCCAAACGCTCCGTAGCCAATGCCGCGATTGCTTCGGCTTCACATGCAAGGGTCTGTCGATCTCCTTTTGTCATATGGATGTAACTCTTGATCTCATAATCGAAGGTGGCGAGAACAGCTACATCATTTGTTTGCTTCAAAGAGATCGTGAGCGTCGTCGGGTAATCTAGCGCATTCACCGAACAGTCCCAGCACGCCGAGCCTTGACTACTCCGCTTGGCATAGAGAGGTCGCTCTCCAAGGACTTTGTAGCCAACCTTTTGTAGTGCATCTACCAGGCGCCGCCGCACACTCTCAACCTCACCGGGGATCGCGAGAGTTAAATCGTGATCGTTGAGGATACTATTCAGGGAAATGTAATCGGTGCTCATCTTATTGTCCTGGTCTACGTGGTCGGATCGCAGGTAACTCATAACAGGTACGAAGCAAAGATGCGAGCCGTTCCGACAAAGGTCGCTGACCGTATCTCGTCGGATGGCGATATACGGTCATCCGCCCGAGACGAGATCGGCGAGTAAAGCAGCTTAGTTATGCTGGTAAAGCAGTTCTCGGACCATGTCAAGACACCTGAGAGTTGGGCGGGCTGATTGCAACAGGAGATTAATAAAAAGTTGGTGTGCAATGTAACTAAATACTGGTCGGTGACGTAACTAACTACTGGTGAGCGACGTTAATTGAGTAAATGGATAACGAAGAAAGTTCCGAATGGTCGATCTTAGCATAGTCCATTCGACGTACAGTTAAGAGAAATGGAAACCTATAGGAAACGAAAAGAGAGAACGTGGCATCAATCGATTGATTGGCTGCGATGAATTGAAGGATAGCGATTTATGCTTGACGTACATATTCAAAAATTCGCAAACATTGCCATCCTGTGCTTACGAGGACGAATAGGCGTCTGCGAGTTAGAAGCATTGCGGAATGCTGTGCAATCTCAATTAGGCGTCAGGGCAGTCGTGCTTGATTTGGACAGGATTGTTGGAATTGACGCAGGCGGTTTAGGTGCATTACTCGAGCTGCGCAACTGGGCTCAACGTAACCGAGTTGAATTACGTTTGATGAGCATAGGCAAAAGCGTACAACAAGTGCTCGATATTACGCGCTTAAGTTCTGTTTTCGAGAATAGTTCAGAGGCGGAGGTCTTGCATCTCGCAACACGGGGCCGGCCTAACACTCAACTGCGCATGGCGCATTGCGGGTAGTCCAGGATTACCGAATGGCCCCCCGTTTGTTTTTTTCATTTCATTGAAGTTTCAATGAATATGTTTGCTAGCCGAGCTTGCCGCCAAATAGGTCCGTTCGCAAAGTCGGTGACATAGTCGCCGGTCTCTTGAATGTACTTACCCATATAGAAGGCGGTGATGGTCGAGAGATCATCACCGTCAAAAACTTTAACGATTAATCGTTCAGACGAGATTTAACACGTAATTAACGCCACCGTAACATGCTCTCAGTAGCCTTTGCGCCTCCAATACACCCCGGTCCCTGTAATCAAAAAACGATTCATTCCGCTATGACCATTTCCAACGAATTGAGCGGCGATATCGCGACGGCAATTT
>JBKPAL010000181.1:0-4616 GCA_046726395.1 Acidobacteriota bacterium | reverse complement strand
TTTACTCTTCGTACCTCTTGAACATGAGCGCTGAGTTGGTGCCACCGAAACCAAAGCTATTTGAAAGCGCATAGTTGACGGCAGCTTCACGCGGCTCGTTAGGAACGTAATCCAGGTCGCACTCCGGATCAGGGTTGAAGTAGTTGATCGTTGGCGGCAGTGTGTTTCGATGAATTGCCAGGACAGAAAAAACTCCTTCGATGCCGCCAGCCGCGCCCAGCAGGTGTCCGGTCATTGATTTTGTCGAACTCACAGCAAGCTTGTAGGCGTGGTCGCCAAACGTCTTCTTAATCGCCACCGTCTCAAACTTGTCGTTGTACGGCGTCGAAGTTCCGTGCGCGTTTATGTAGCCCACGTCCGATGGTTGAATGCCAGCATCTCGAATGGTGTTCTGCATCACTCGAATCGCGCCTGACCCAGTTTCGTCCGGCATCGTCAAGTGAAACGCGTCGGCAGTCATACCGTAACCTACTATTTCCGCATAAATCCGCGCGCCACGCCGTTTCGCTGACTCCAGTTCTTCGAGTATTAGGATTCCGGCACCTTCTCCGATGACGAATCCATCACGATCTCGTTCAAAGGGACGTGAAGCATGCTGGGGATCTTCGTTGCGAGTTGAAAGCGCACGCATTGAAGCAAAGCCAGCGACGCTCATTGGCGTGATGGCTGACTCAGCGCCGCCACAAATCATGATGTCCGCGTCGCCACGCTGAATTATCTTGAAGCTGTCGCCGATGGCGTGCGCACCCGCGGCACATGCAGTCGCGGTTGCCGAGTTCGGACCTTTGGCACCGAAGCGGATCGAAACTTGACCCGCCGCCAGGTTCACTATCGCAGAGACGATGAAGAAGGGTGAAACGCGATCAGGTCCATCATCGAGCAGCTTTGAGTGCTCACGTTCGATGGCCCAGAAGTCGCCGATGCCGCTACTGATGTAAGTGCCTGCACCTATGGCGACAACTTCCGGGAACTTCCCTTCCTCAGTCAGCTCAAATCCTGCATCCGCCACGGCTTCAACCGAAGCAGCGATGGCGTAATGAATAAAGGCGCCCATCTTGCGCGCCTCTTTCTTGGGAATGAATTGTAGAGGGTCGAAATTCTTAATCTCGGCGGCAAACTTGACAGAGAACTTCTCGGTATCGAATTTCTTTATGTAGTCCACACCGCTCTGACCTTTCATCAGTGCAGACCATGTCTCTTCAACTGTATTGCCGACAGGCGTCACCAATCCCAGGCCTGTGACCACTACCCTACGTGTCAAATTAAAACTCCTTGCAAACTGTGATGGGCGATAAGTGACGAAACGAGCCGGACATCGACCTGGCTAGTCATCGATCACTCTGTCACTGGTCTGGTCAGGTCACTTCTTGTGCTGATCGATGTAGTTATACGCATCGCGAACACTTTGAATCTTCTCTGCGTCTTCGTCGGGAATTTCAATGCCAAACTCCTCTTCGAAGCGCATCACGAGTTCAACCGTGTCCAAGGAATCTGCGCCCAAGTCGTCAATGAACCGCGCGTTAGGCGTCACCTCGTTCTCATCAACACCCAGCTCGTCAACAATGATCTGCTTTACCTTATTCTCGATCTCTTGATCGGGCATCTTGTTTGCTCCTCTATGATTGTTTCGTTCTCAGACTGCGAGGCTCGCGCGTGTTTCCGCCAGACTCTCCGAATCCGCAACACTTAAGCATTTAGCTTCTCGGCTGATTTGCCGCATTAAACCGCATAAGACTTTGCCAGGGCCAACTTCCACGAAAGTGTTCACGCCTTGACCAAGTAAATACTCCATCGACTCAAGCCAACGTACCGGTGAAGATACTTGTCTTACCAACGCTGTTCTCGATTCTGATCCTTCTCGCACAGGCAACGCGTCAACATTGGTAATCACCGGCACCTGCGAATCTCGAAACTCAATGACCTCAAGATCCGCAGCCAAGCGGTGCTGTGCAGGAAGCATGAGCTCACAATGGAAGGGGGCGCTTACATTTAATTTGACGACCTTCTTTGCAATCCCTTTGAGCAATTCAATCGCGCGATCTACGGCAGCGACTGCTCCAGCAATGACCACCTGGTTACGCGAGTTGATGTTTGCCGGTTCGCAAACACTACCATCGGCGGCCTCTCGACAGACTCGCTCTATGTCTTTGAGATCGGCGCCCATCACAGCGGCCATTGCACCCGTCTCGACGGGAACGGCCTCTTGCATATAACGACCGCGCTTGCGAACTGTTCGCACCGCATCTCGCAAGGAAATCGAGCCTGCTGCTACTTGCGCGGAATATTCGCCCAGACTGTGACCACCAACAAATGCCGGTCTCGGAAAACCTTCAGCTTCGAGCGCTCGCAACGCCGCAACTGAGACAGTCAGAATTGCTGGCTGGGTGTTCTCCGTCAATTGCAATTCTTCGGCAGAGCCTGCGAAACAAAGCTGCGAGATACTGAATCCCAACGCCTCGTCTGCTTCTTCAAAGACCATACGTGCGGCAGCAAAGTGGTCGGCTAAATCTTTTCCCATTCCCGGATACTGCGAGCCCTGCCCGGGAAACAGGAAAGCCATTGCCAATTGCCGATTGCCAATTGTCGACTGGTCGTTTTCAAACAACACGCTGATCACTCAATTAACGATTGGCCATTGTCGATTGACGATTGGTCTTTTCAAACACAAGCTGATCACCCACTAGCTTTTTTCCGAAGGATGGCTCGTAGCACAATTTCTAATCGGCAATTGGCAATCGGCAATCGTCATTCACCTGCTACCATCGCATCAAAAGGCCGCCCCACGTCACACCACCGCCAAACGACGCCAGCAAAACAAGATCGCCAGAACTAATTCGACCAGCTTCTACACACTCATCAAGTGCAATCGGGATCGACGCAGAAGATGTATTTCCGTGCATCGCAATATTTGAGTACACGCGCTCGTTCTCTACATTAAGTTTACTTGCGACTGCGTCTGTAATTCTCTGATTAGCCTGATGTGGTATGAAGAGGTTAACGTCGGCAGCGGTCAGACCCGACTCTTCCAGGACTTCGCGAGAAATGTCAGCCATCGAACGTACGGCAACCTTGAAAAGCTCATTACCTCTCATTTTGAAGAAGTGATCACCAGCGGCCAGTGTTTCTGCCGAGGGCGGTTTGCGCGTTCCTCCACCGGGCGAGAAAAGTTGCTCTTCATAACGACCATCAGATTTGATACGCGCAGCGAGAATTCCCCGGCTAGACTCAACGGGTCCAAGCACAGCCGCTCCCGCTCCATCACCAAAAAGCACGCACGTTTGCCGATCGGTATAGTCAACATACTGCGTCAGTATCTCGGCGCCAATCACGAGCGCATATCGCACCTGACCGGTCCTGATCATTGAATCGGCGAGCGTGAGACCATAAAGAAATCCGGAACATGCAGCAACAACATCCATCGCGGCCGCTTTGTTCGCGCCGAGCTCTGCCTGAATGATGCAACCAGTCGATGGGAGAATTTGATCGGGCGTGACGGTAGCGCACATTAACAGGTCGATATCCGATGGATCCAACCGTGCGCGCTCAATTGCCTGTCGCGCAGCCCGAACTGAGAAGAGCGAAGTATATTCGCCAGGAGCTGCCTTGCGACGCTGCCTAATGCCGGTGCGAGTAGTGATCCACTCGTCGGAGGTCTCGACAATCTTTTCCAGGTCGGCGTTTGTCAGAATACCTTCGGGATAGGACCTACCGGTACCCAGAATTCCGGCGTGTTGATTTGTCATTCAGTTCCTCTAAATGAAAGCCAAGATGATAGCCAGTAAAAATTCAAAAGCCAAACTAGTGGCCTGCGATGGCCATCTGGTTGGCATTCGTCTCTGCTATTCCGCGCTCAATGCGCTCGCTGGCGCGATTCTCCGAGAACTCTTTCACACTGCGGATCGCGTTCCTTATTGCGCGGGCATTTGAGCTGCCGTGCGCAACGACCACAATCTGCCGAACTCCTAACAGAGGAGCTCCTCCATACTCTGAGTAATCCAAACGCTTCTTGATACTGCGGAAGGCAGGCTTGGCAAGTACGGCTCCGGCTTTGGTTACCGCGGAAGTTGTCAGTTCGCGCTTAATCATTGACAGCATTGCTTCGGTGAGACCTTCCGACAGTTTGAGCATCACGTTGCCGGTGAACCCATCCGTAACAATCACGTCCACAGCGCCGGAAAAAACATCTCGGCCTTCAACGTTGCCAACAAAGTTGAGACTGTTCATCTTCCGAAGCAGAGGAAACGCTTCTTTGGTTAAATCGTTTCCCTTCGCTTCCTCTGCACCAATGCTCATCAATCCCACTGCGGGACGTACGGTTCCCAGCACGGCACGAGAATACGCATCGCCCATGATGGCAAACTGAACCAAGTGATGGGCTTTGCATTCAGAGTTAGCGCCTACATCCAAAAGGAGTGTCGGCTTCGCTGACTTGGTCGGGATCATTGCGGCTAAGGCAGGTCGATCCACGCCCGGGAGCATTCCAATTACCATTTTGGCCGTAGCCATCGCAGCGCCCGTGTTTCCGGCGGAGACAAAGCCATCCGCGCGGCCGTCATTCACCAGTTTTGTTCCGATTCTCAAAGAGCTCTTCTTCTTGCGTCGAACTGAAGCGGCAA
>JBKPAL010000180.1:0-3046 GCA_046726395.1 Acidobacteriota bacterium | reverse complement strand
ATATAACCTGCGCGCTAGCAGATCCTTTCCTTCACGCTCATAAACGGCATCTCCCATCAGATCGCTTAGTTGCCATCGGCCTTCAGCTAAATCCGTGAAGGGCAAACGGACATAACATTGACTCTGGTTCGGTGCATAGTTGACCGCGACGAGCAGGCGCTCACCACGCGGATCTTGCCAAGCGAACGCCACGAAACAATCCGAGGTCCAATTGCCCTCCCAAGCTGGTACGCATTCGAGCAACTGCCATTGGCCCTCCCGAACCAGCGTCTGACGAAGCACCGACAATAAGCGATCATAGAATTGCTCTAACTCGTGATCGACCGGCTCCTCTGGGCGCGCGAACCAAGTGTGGAGAGATTCGTTTGCGACGTCCTTCGAACTGACCGTCATGAAAGAATCCAAGTCCTGGACACAGAAACGAGAGCACCGCAGCAGCTTTGTGGGTTTGTGGAGAGAAAACCGCTGCGGCTCGCGGTTCATCATGGTTCTCAATAAAGCGGGCTGAGTGATTTTGATAATCGAGGGCTGCAAGGAAATGCTCGCGAACAGGCCGAGCTTTTCCTTCGCGCAGTCGATCGTAAAGTCGTTTGTCATACGTGTAATCAAAGCCCTGCTGCTGAAGAGTCCACTCGAGGTCCCAGTAGACTTCCGCCATGAAGCAAAAGTCGGGATATTGGTTGTGCACGCGGTGAATAGCTTTGGGCCAGAACGGTTCAGATTGGATCTGCCAGGTACGTTCGAACACGTCAGGCAATAGCAGCATTGCCATATCGCAGCGGACCGCGTCACATTGCCGGGCGATCTTCAACAGCTCTACGATCATTGCTTTCTGAGTCAAAGGGTTCCCATAGTTGAGCTGAAAAGTATCAGTCCAACCAGGAAAGTAAGGATCGCGTCCATGCGCTAAAACGAGATCATCCTGCTTGCGTTTCACCCACGCATAATTGTGCGGTGCTCGCGACAAGTCTTCTTCCGTTCCGCTGACGTAATACTCTGGATGCTGTTCAACCCAAGGGTGATCGAGTCCGGTATGGTTGGGAACAAAGTCGAGCACAAGTCGAAGGCCACGTGTTGCTAGTCTTTCGCGCAATCGTCTAAGGCTTGCATCGCCACCAAGACTTTGATGTGTGGTGTATCCACTGATCGCAAAGCCGGATCCTTCTATGTCTTCTTCTCGAAGATCCATAAGGGTCTCTTCAAATTCACGGCGTAGCTCGGGAAGCGACCGTGAAATTTTTTGTGAGGCTAATCCAGTCTGCCAGACGCTTAGGAACCAGATGAAGTCGAAACCTAGCTCGGCAAATCGATCCAACTCACGATCGGGAATATCATCGAGCGTCGCTGGTCTACCAAGCTGTCGCGACAATCGAGTCAACCAAACTCGAGTGTTGATTTGGTAAAGCGAAGGATACATCGGGGAAGCTACTTACTGACTTTCTGCGGGCGTTTTCCACCTACTGCTTGCCCATAAGCCTGCTGCTGAACTATTCGATCCACAAGCGATCCTTCCTCCTCCATGAGCGCTTCAGCAGGGGTAATGCGTGCGAAGTAATCTTGCAGCGCCGCAATGCAGCCGGTCCATCCAGTCTGATGGCTGGCCCCGAGTCCCGCGCCGTTGTCCCCGTGGAAATACTCATAGAAGTAGATCAAGTCACGCCAGTGTGGATCCTCCTGGAATTTCGCAGTGCCTCCATAGACAGGACGGCGGCCGTTCGCATCTCTAAGAAAGATACTCGAGAGTCGCCGCGTGATCTCTTTAGCAACCTCAAAGAGCGTCATTTGATTGCCCGAGCCAGTTGGACATTCGACTTTGAGATCGTCTCCATAGAACCCGTAAAGGTTCACCAGAGCGCGGACAATTAGAGTATTAACTGGCATCCAGATTGGGCCCCGCCAGTTGGAGTTCCCGCCAAACATTCCGGTATTCGATTCGGCAGGCAGGTAGGACACGCCGTATTCAAGGCCAGCAAAGTTAACAACGAAGGGATGGTCCAGATGGTAGCGTGAGAGCGACCGGATACCGTGTGGGCTTAAGAATTCATTCTCATCGAGAAGATACCTGAGAACCTTCAGGAGGCGCTCCCGGGAAAGCGGCGACAGCAATCGACGACCGGCATACCCTAAATATCCCTCGGCCGTTGGAGCTACCTTTGCCACGACCTCAAGATGACGCTCACGGAAAAGCTTTATAAGCTCAAAAAGCCTTGGGTGTGCAGAGAAAGCTTCCCGACGGAAAACTGTTGAAGCACAGAGCGGTAAGAGACCCACCATGGAACGAATCTTCAATCGTGTGCCCGAGCCATCGGGCAAACGCAACACGTCGTAAAAGAAACACTCTTCCTCATCCCACATCTCATCGCAGTATTCACCGATGCGGTCCATCGCATAAGCGATCCACATGAAGTGCTGGAAGAAGTTGAATGCATAGTCTTCGTATTCATCGGGGTCGTGATCCGCCAGAATGAGAGCAATCTCCAGCCCTGAAGATCCCGTGGCCCACAACTATCTGGGACTCACCTACGAGAATCTGGGCCGGCAGCAAGAAGCGATTGCGGCTTACAAGCAGGCCATTGCTTACAAAGCAGATTATGCGGAAGCGCACTACAACCTGGGACTGCTTTATGTCTCACTGGGAGACCGCAACCAAGCTGAGGCAGAGTACAACGTTCTGAAGAGTCTCAATTCTGATCTGGCTGATGTTCTCTTCCGGAAATTAAATCAACTGAATTAAGCGCGCCCTTTAAGAACCGGCTTTTTGTGTTAAATCCTTACCCTTAGGATAACGATCAGGAACAAGATTCAGTCTGACGTTATGCTCCAGAAGCGCTTTGACGCCTGCCAGCACCAGACTGAAGCCCTGACTCGAGTCGGCCACTTTTGCAACGATCTCATCACCGGTGCCTGTGAAACCGGATTCTGTGATCTCCACGAACGTGGTCCCATCATTGCGATCCTCAAAAGTCCATTCGACAGTTGTTGGACCACCGTGGCCGGGCCACTCAATCAGAAGACGCTTGTTCGGTTCGATAGCCTTCGTAGTCAC
>JBKPAL010000179.1:0-8785 GCA_046726395.1 Acidobacteriota bacterium | reverse complement strand
GATATCAGTTTTTCCTCTCGTCGTAAGAACTTGGTGAGATTACGTCGTCGCGCGCCGTTCAGTAGCGATAGTCTTAATAACAATCTCGCGGAGTGCGGCAGAGAAAGAGTGCGCCGTGCTGTTCTGAATACTCGGTCGGATCTGTTTGATCGCATGAGATTAATTAACCGCCGCGGTCTCAGGCTCCAGTTCGGCAGGAATGTCTGGAATCTTAGTTTCCGTTGGACGCTTCTTCAGACGGACTGAGCCGGGACGAATCTGTCCTTCCTGGCAAGCTTCGGCAAAAGCAGCAACTACAGCAGCGTCATATCGCGTCCCCACAAACGACTGGATGCGCTCGATTGCATCTTCAAACTTCATGGCACGTTGATACGGACGATCCGTGGTCATGGCGTCGAAAGTATCAGCGACTGCAACTATGCGGCCCATCAAAGGAATCTCGTCACCTTTGAGACCTTGTGGGTAGCCTTTCCCATTAACCATCTCGTGGTGCATGTACATCCCCGGTAGAAATTCCTTCATCGCCGGTATCTGCGACATGATCTTGTAGCCCTTTTGCGGATGCTGCTTCATGATCTCGTATTCTTCATCTGTCAACGCCGCGGGCTTCTTCAAGATGTTGTCATCAATGCCGATCTTGCCGACGTCATGTAGCAAGCCGCTAATTCGTATCTTCTCGCACTCGTCATCTGATAGACCGAGACGCTGTGCTATGGCGAGCGACATTCTTGAAACACGTTCTGAGTGACCACGCGTGTAGGGATCCTTACCATCGATCGCAGCAGCCAGACTCTTTACGGTTCCCAGGAACAGTTCGCGGTTTTCTCTGACGGAGTTCTGCAGGTCTTTAATGTAGTGCTCGATCTGGTCCGTCATCATGTTGAATGAATTGCCCAGGTCTCCTAACTCCGTCCTGCTTGTCACTTCAATTCGTGTAGAAAAATCACCTGAGGCGATACGATGCGCACCGGCTGCAAGGTCCTGAACGGGCATGCTTAGCTTCTTTGCAAAAAAGAATCCGATTACGAGAGTCAGGAGCGCGGCCACCAAGCTTATCCATAGCGTCTGCCACCGCATGTCTGATACGGACGCCAGGGCAGCGGCTTCGTCCTGAATTGCAATCACACCCAACCGTGCATTCTTGTCCAGTTCAGCGGTTGCATACGAGCCCAGCATCTCAACTTTGCGTCCGTCCCTCATGGCCGAGAATGGTGCGAGTGCCGACTGCACTTGCTTACCTGATTCCTGCCAATCCTGGACAACTTTCAGATCCGTCATCGCTTTTCCAGAGAACGCTACACTCGCCTCAGGATGCGCAACCGCACGTCCGTTTTGGTCAACCACAAAAACCACTGGAAGGCCCGCATCCAGTAGTTCCCTCTCACTCTTTGAAGTGGGCTGCTGAACCGCTTTGAAAACTTCCTGAAAAGAGACGATCGCGACGACCGCAGCAACCAGCTCTTCATTGCTGCTATCCATGACGGGCGCGGCCACTGTGAGCGCCATTTCCTGACCGGAGCGAATGATCTGCGGCCGGCTTACGATCAAACCCCTTCCACTCATACGAGCGAGCACCTCGCTGACCCGTTCGTCGACCTCTTCCCTTTTGATCACGTCGGGTTGAAAAGCTCGCCGTAGTTCTCCATCAACGGGCCAGATCGCGAGCGCAATGAGATTAGGATCTTCCTGAAGGGTTTTTTGAAGCCGCACTTCATACCCTTGATCTCCAAGGGCCTTGATGCTTCCCGAAATTTCAAATGCTCGTGCGAGACCAGTTACGGCGTCTCGGTAGCGCTGACCGTAGAGCTCTATCTGTCGTGCCTTGTCTTGAACCAACTGTGCTTGATATCGACCTTCGATGGACCGCAACTCTTCGGCACTTCTGCCGGAGAGCAACGTGCCGGCAAGTGCCAGCGGCAGAAGCCCCACAAGCAGCAAGACTCCGAGGACGATGTACAGGAGACGGATCCGCCTAACGTTTTCGAGCATAGAAGCCTATTCGGGGAAAGTTAAAAGGTACGGTCTCAGGAAGGTTTATTATTGGGCGGTCAGGACGGCCGCGAGTCGCAAATCATTATTGTCGAGCCTCCTTGCGAGTGTCAACGACTTTTAACGCTTGTAATTCCAGTGTTTACACGTGCATCGAGCGGCCGTTCGGCATCGCAGGCCTCGCTGATTTTTCAACTTACGCTACGGGCCCTGCGTCTAATGGGTGAGGCAAGGGCCGGAAAACCTGAGCTGGCACCGGAATGGTGGGCCGTCTCACAGAAACGGGATGAATACGGCTACTAGCGACGAACAGATAGTAGAACGAGCCTTGACCGGTGATGCTGATGCTTTCGGCGAGATTGTTAGGCGCTGGGAGCGGCGGATCTTTGCACTGTCGTACGGCATGCTCGGCCGTGAGGAAGACGCTCGCGACGCGACCCAGGACACGTTTCTCGCCGCATTCAGGAACCTGCGGGCATTTCGTGGTGAGGCAAAGGTTTCTTCCTGGCTTCATCGCATCGCAGTAAACCAGTGCATTTCGAGACAAAGACGAGCCAAGGTCAGAGGCGAAGCGGCACTCGAAGATGAACAAGAGAAGAACGCATTGAACTTCTCTGCACCTTTGGATTATTCGCCTTCACGCCTGGCCGAGGGACAACAGCACATTCAGGCTGTACGTCGTGCGGTCGCGAGTCTTCCGTTGGAGTTGCGTCAGGTTGTTGTCATGAAGGAATTTGAAGAACTTACTTTCAAAGAGATTTCGGATGCGTTGGATATGCCGCTGAGCACGGTCAAGAGCAGGCTTTACACCGCGTTGAAGCAATTGCAGCTGCGATTGGAACGGTTTGGAGATGACGTCGGGTAACTGGTGATGAAGAACATTAAAGAAACAAACGATCGAAGTTGTGAGCGTGCAGATGACCTGATGAAAGTTCTGTACGACGAGGCTACCGACGCTGAAGCTACTGGCTTCCAACAGCACATGCTTTCTTGTTCGTCCTGTCGAGAAGAGTTTACGAGTCTTCGTAGTGTCAGAAACTCTCTCATTGCTTGGCGACAAGATTCTTTGTCGACATTCTCAAGTGCGCCGTTCAGTGTGCGAGAAACAGCGCCGTCGCCGATGGCAGCTCTGCGTGCGTTCTTCAGTTTGTCACCACTATGGATGAAAGGTGCAGTGGTTTGTGCTTCGGTGGTTTTCTGCATCCTCGCTGTACTGGCGGTAATCAACCTGCGTAAGCCGACCGTTGCTAATCGGGATCAACTACTCACGGCGAGTCAACTTGAAGACTTGGTTAACAAACGAGCTGAGCAAAAATTCGAAGAGATGAAAGCTCATGATGAAAAGAAAGGGGTCGTGGCGATTGCTGACAACACAGTCCAGCGGCAGGTGGTTCAGAGCTCGCCCAAGCGAACAGCACACTTACAGCAACAGCGACCCTTAACAAGGTCGGAGCGTGATCAGCTGGCTTCTGATCTCAGACTGAACAATCCGACCGAGGAGACTGAATTAGATCTTCTTAGCGACCGGTTGAATAGAGAATACGATTAGTGCGAGGTTAACGGATGAAGAGAACACAATTGTTATTTTTGATTGTCTGTTTGTTTAGCCTTTTCTGCTTTACCGATGTGGCAGGAGCCGCACAGGAACCAGAAGCGCCACCGCCGCCGATGCAACGCGATTCGAATGATGATCCGATTCAGGAGTTGCGCCTAACTCCTGAGCAAAGTCAAAAGATCCGGGCCATTCGACAAGAGATGCAGGAAGAACGAGCTTCGGTGAACCAGCGATTTCGCGAGGCGAACCGTGCTCTTCAGGAGGCTCTTGAAAGCGATAATCCCGACGAGGCTTTAATTCAGCAACGCGCACGCGATCTCGCCGAAGCCCAGGCTGCCCAAATCCGGATGCGTGTGATGTCAGAAATAAGAATACGGCGTGTCCTCACCCTGCAACAACGGGCGCTTCTGCGGGAGCTCAGGCAGACTCGTCAGTTCGCACGCGACCGAGCGTTTGAGCGAACGCGGCGAGATCTATTGATCAATCCGCGACGGCTCCCCAGACAACGAAATGGACTTGGGCCAACCACGCCATCGAACGATAATTCAAATCGTACGCGGCCCTAAGTTGCAGCTCTTCTCAGACGAATAACCTGGCATATGTTCCGAATGCCTCTTGATGTGCCAGCACCCTTCCTGTTTTCAGCCTTGACGCCCTGCGCACAATTTGCGCATGATAGGCTGCTCTTTCACTGCATCCGTCGTCAGCTTGATACGAGGCAGATGCCATAATCTCGGGGCTCCTGTGAAGCAAGACCGAGACTCGAGGAGGCTGAAGCTTTGCGCCTCGCTCGAAGGGTGGCTCTAATAAATACCTGCAAATGAACTTTGCTACGCGCTTTCTGCTCGAACTGCAGGAGACGACGTTGTTGGCCGCCCGCGCCGCCCGCGGCCTTTTCAAACGTCCTCGTTATATTCAAGAAATCATTACGCAATTAGACGTGATCGGAGTGGGCTCACTCACGATCATTCTGCTCACCGGGTTCTTCACAGGAGCCGTTTTGACTCTGCAGACATTTCCGACCTTGCAGTTTTACGGCGCGCAATCGCAAACGGGTCGGCTAGTTGCTATCTCACTGGTGCGCGAGCTTGGTCCGGTACTCAGTGCGTTAATGGTTGCCGGACGAGTCGGTTCTGCCATTGCCGCGGAACTGGGCTCCATGAAGGTATCTGAACAGATTGACGCGATGCGGGCTCTTGGAACCGATCCAACCCGCAAGCTTGTGGCTCCCAGGCTCGTCGCGTTAATCGTTGCGCTTCCTTTACTGACCGTGATCGCTGACGTCGTAGGCATCGCCGGGGGTGGAATCGCAGCAACCACTCTCTACAAATTGTCGATGGATTCCTTTTTGACGTCTGTTCGGGACGGCATTACTTCGGATGATATTATTGGAGGCGTGATCAAGCCGATCTGTTTTGGTCTCATCATTGGTTCAATCGCTTGTTATAAGGGTCTCAGCACGGAAGGCGGTACAGTTGGAGTTGGTCGATCAACTACTCGCGCAGTAGTTAATGCTTCGATCGTGGTAATCATTGCCGACTTCTTCCTCTCGCGAGGCTTGCAATATTTGTTAGGTACCGACGTCGGGTAGAACTGAACGAATATGTCCACGAGCATTACGCCATCTTCATCATACGAACCTGCACGGATAACTGACCTGGCCGCCGAATCCACGTTTGCCGAAATTGACGATCGCGATCGTGCAATTCCGGCAATAGAGTTCAGAGATGTCCTGTTGGCGTTTGACGATCGTGTCATTCTCGACCGCCTCAGCTTCAAGGTTATGAAGGGTGAAACAAAAATCATCCTGGGGGGCTCGGGCGGCGGAAAATCGACAATCATTAAGTTGGTACTAGGGTTGTTAAAGCCGGACTCGGGCAGAGTTCTGGTAAATGGGGTCGACGTCACCAACTTCAATGAAGTGCAGATGATGCAGGTTCGAAAGAATATTGGAATGGTGTTCCAGGAGGGAGCTCTCTTTGACTCGCTGTCGGTTTATGACAACGTGGCCTACCGTCTGCACGAACAGGGACATCCCGAGGACGAGGTTGAGCCTGAGGTCCGGCGCATGCTTCGTTTCGTGAATTTAGAAGACGCAATCGACAAGATGCCGTCTGAATTGTCAGGTGGCATGCGCAGAAGAGTCGGTATTGCACGAGCTCTGATTGGCGATCCGAAGATTGTCCTGTTTGACGAACCGACGGCAGGGCTCGACCCACCAACGGCACGCACGATTTGCGAGCTCGCGATGAAATTGAGAGACCTCGAGGACGTGTCATCCATCTTTGTCACGCATGAGATGAACAATCTCCATTACATCTGCTCAGAATACGCCGTTGTCAATGACGAAGGGCAAGTGGTATTTGAGCGTGAAGGTGAGCGCCTTTGCCTGATTAACAGCAAAGTAATGATGATGCGGAACGGTAAACCGATATTTAGCGGAACCGACGAGAGTCTGCGCCACGCTGAAGACCCATACATTCAGAAATTCCTGCGCGGCCATTAAGAAAAGGACAGCCGATCGGGTTTGTGTCCAACCCAACCTCTAATGCGGCCGATTGCGGAGCAATCATAAACTTTCATGTTGCCGGCATTTTCGCCGATTAAAACGCCATGCCTAGATCAAAACAAACAGTCACCTTGAACCAGTTGCGCGTCGGGATCTTCGTGCTGATCTCGATCATTATCCTGATATTTCTAATCCTGAATGCTTCAGGTGACATCAATCCCTTCAGCAAGAAGCTTCACTTAAAGGCGCGCTTCCTAGACGCCAACGGTCTGCGCGAAGGTGCTGAGGTGCGCTTGGCGGGTGTGCGAGTCGGGAAAGTCGACAAGATTACGTTGCTGCCTCCTTCCGATGTTCCGAATGCGCCCAGAGTTGAAACCGTGATGGTGATTGATTCGGTCATCGACGGACGCCCGGCAGCCGAACGGATCCGCACTGATTCAACTGCACAGCAAGGTTCTCCCAGTCTTCTGGGAAACGAGATGCTCATCAACATCAAACCCGGCACAGCTGTCGGTGCTCCTGTGAAGGACTGGGACACACTGCCCTCATCGTCGGCAAACACAGTCAATGATTTCGCCACATCAGGTACTGATCTCGCGCAGCGCTTGAGCAAGCTGTCGGACGAGATCAGCGCGATAGTGCGCGATGTGAAAAATGGCAAAGGAACAGTGGGACGTTTGTTCAGTGATGAAGCGCTCTATAACAATCTCAACGCGACTGTTCGCGAAACTGAAGACGTAATGCGGCAGATCCGTTCCGGTCAAGGCTCGGCGGGAAGGCTGCTGAATGATCCGGCGCTCTACAACAACGCCAATGATGTGGTCCTGAGCCTACGCAAGATTGCTGAAGACATAAGGGCGGGTCGAGGTTCGGCTGGTAAGTTCCTCACCGAGGACGAGTTTTATAACCGCATAAATCGCACCGCCGATCGTTTAGATCACTCAGTGGACCAGATCAATTTGATGGTTTCTGATATCAACGCCGGCAAGGGTACGATCGGAAAACTGATCAAGGATGAGCAGATCTACAACGACGCTCGTACCGCAATCGCTCGTTTCAATACCACCGCAGAGCGAATTGACAACATGGTGTCGGCAGCGCAAAGAGGTGAAGGAACAGTCGGAAAACTGTTGGCAGACGATGCGCTGTACTCAAACGTCAATCAACTCTCCTCAGAAGGCGTGAAGCTGCTCTACGACTTCCGTCAGAATCCCAAGAAATACCTGACCATCAAGTTTGAGTTGTTTTAAGAGCTGAAAATAGCCGCGGATTACCAGATAGGAATTTGCAAATTGCGTAATCCGCGGCAACTCTCTTAGAACGGGCTTTCGTCGGCTGATGGGCCATAGATTGAGGGCACCGGTATGTCATTCAATCGCAAATAAACTCCGAGTTGCGCGCGATGATGAATGATGTGGTTCAGCACGAAATTGCGCAGTACCGCCGCTTTAGGCACCGTCAGAAGCGTATTACCGGCCCGCTGCAGCGACCATGGCTTCATCAACTCCTCATCACTCGCCCCTGCAATCGCCGCACGAGCGCGCTGAATGTTCGCATCGAACGTCGAAAGAAGCTCTCGTTGTGATTCGGCCACCGACATGAGCGGCATAGGCTTGCCACCAGGTGCAAGGTCCAGCGAATCCTGTTCAATTGCATAAACAGCCCAAGTCGGAATATTGCTCAGATGTGTAGCAAGTCCACCCATCGCGGTGGATTTCTGGTGCGGCTTCCAATCGAACTTGCCATCGGGTACGCGCTCGAGCGTTTTGCGCGTGGCGGCCATTTCATTATCAAACTCAGGCAACAAACTCTTTGCTATCGACATGAATGCCTCCTTCTAATTTGTGAACGAAAAAAGCGAGTTACAGAACCGGGAGCGGTAGCGACCGGATGCTACTCTCAACGTACCGGTAGCTTCTTCGCGTAAAATTAGACTTGTTTGCGGAGTGTCGCATCCGATCGCTACCGCTCCCGGTTCTGTATTTGAATGCTACTCTCAACCTATCTGTAGCTTCTCCGCGTAAATTAAACTTATTTGCTGAGTGTAGCATTCGGTCGCTACCGCTCGCGGTTCTGTATTCGACTGCTTGGGATCTCGTAACTCTCGGCGCGGGTCAATCAAGGCTTCTCAAGGACCAGAACTTGAAAACTCTCCGACATACCGCCCGGCAGCATCTCGCGAGCTTCAGTTCGCAGCTTGATTCTTTCGATCTCGTCGTCAGTCTCTTCGACTCCAGATTCCAGCTCCTCAAGAATTCCGGCATTCAGGAGAAATTGGTCCTGACGTTGGAAATCGACTATTCTGAATCCAAGTTGCTCACTCACTGTCTTGACGAAGGTCCAATCGATCGTGGTTGTGAGGTCCTGCTCACCTGGATTCGCCAACGGGTCTTCTACAAACGCATGTCGCCGGATCGCCCGCAGACTTCCTTCGCGCCGTAACGAAGGTTCATAAAGGTGGCTTGCCTCTGAGCCGTAATCGACCAGCACGAGAAATCCTCGTTTGAGTTTCTTTGAAGCTAATTGTAACCACTCTTCCGCCTCGACATTAACCTCCGCGATTTGACCCTCCGCCAGCTCGATGCCTGAGTCCTGGAAATATCGTCTAAGGCGGTCGGTCGAGACTGTTCCAAGTCTCCAGACAAACCGTCCTTTCTTATCGACATCAACATAGAACTCTGCAAGCTGACCTTCTCGTTGGATCACCCGGTGTATTGGGAAGGCATCGATCA
>JBKPAL010000178.1:0-8438 GCA_046726395.1 Acidobacteriota bacterium | reverse complement strand
GGAAGAACATATTTTCCAGTGGCGTCGATCACCCGAGCATTAGCCGAGGCTTTTAGGTTTTTTCCGACACCCGCGATCTTGCCGCGACGTATCAGTACGTCAGCGTTTTCAAGAGTGCCGCGTGTCACAGTAAGAACCGTTGCGTTCCGAATGAGGATTTCATCCGGTGTACGCTGAGCAGTAGCTACGCCCTGTGCAGGAGCAATCGGTTCTGCAAAGATTGCGCACAACGCCAGCAGGACCAATCGGGCAATCGCTCTTCGTTTCATCTTCACTCCTTGTTTGTCCTGATTACTCTGGTGGGGCTGGTCGACTCCCGGTAAATGAACCCGGAGCACGACCGGTAATGTTTACAGCTCCCTTAATCTCATTCCCGGCGATTGTGCCCACGAAAGTCGCCTCAGTCGTTTGACCCTCGGTGGTGACCGGTACTGTAAAACGAACCTCTCCAGACTCACTCACTGAAGCGTTAGCAATATCGCTGCTGCCAAGTTCACCCTGAATAGACCCACGGAGCTGATTACCTTCCTGTCGCAGAATCAGCGTCACACTCTGATCCGCAGTTCCGAGATTTACTTTCAGTGACCATGTTCCAGAGCTGGATGAACGTGCTGGTGACGGAGCCGCCGTTGCTGGTCTCAGATCAACCGGCCTACCATCGATAAATACATGTGTGATTCGACTGTTACGATCGAAGAGATCGCCACGCGTTATTGTTAGATTGGCAATCTTCCCGGTCTCGAGTGAGCCCAGCCGATCGGCAACGCCAAAGATTTCAGCTGGACGGATCGTTAAAGCGCTAATGGCATCGGCCAGAAGCAAGCCGTTCTCGACTGTCTTGCCAGCGTTCGGTAGAAAGTCGCTCAAGTTCGCCATTCCACCGGATTGGAATGCGAACCGCACACGCGCGGCTGCGAGTTTCGACGCGGTCTTCGGTGCTTCTACTCTTTCACGCAATACTCGCAGTGGCTCAGGATCTGCTTCGGGCATCGCTGCAGTTGTACGTCGCGGAAAGTTGAGTGAAAGCAGCACCGGAACATTCTCTTTTTGTAGACGATCTGCAAGTTTCCACGAATCAGCGCCTCCAGCAATGATCGCCTTGAGCTTGAACTCATCGGCTAAGTCAAGGGCCCGTGTGATCTCGCGTTCTCGGTCCGCATAAAACACCACTGGCATTCGTCCATCGAGCACCGGTAGCAAAGCTTCCAGTGAACGATCGGGAGAGAGCCGGCGGATTCCACGTGGGGACCTGTCGTAAATCTGTTGAGCCTCGCGATATCGCCGCGCGTCCAGAAGCATTTGCCGGAGCTGCGCAAAAACTCCCATCAAAGAGTTTGGGTATGTACCACGCAGCGGCGTGAAACCAACGTGCATCGCAACCGGTGAACGAACGGTCATCTGTTGCGGAGATTCACCAGCCAGGTTTATGAGAGCGGACTGGCCCATCCAGATTCCTGTTCGAGGGGCGCTCAAAGCAGTGGTGACTCCTACATTTCGCTCAGCTTCAATTTGAGTTCCACCACTCCTGATCATGTCCTCGGCACGCACTTCGGGTTGCAAGCCCACGGGTTGACTTGAGTTTGGCCCAGGCGGAGTAGGAGGACGGATTAATGTGGCGAGGAAACCGGCTTCGCCCGTCCCGGGCGTAGCTGTTGGTGAGGGTTCTGGCAGACCGAGATTTGTATTTGAGTCAAACAACCCAGGATAGACAGTTAATCCAGTGCCATCAATCACTCGGGCATCACCGGGCACTGGTACATTAGTGCCGACCGCTGTTATCAACCCATCCCGAATCACGATCGTGCCGCGGTCAATAATCGGACCAGCAACGGTAATGAGACGAGCGTTTCTGATTGCATACGTGTCAACGCCGGTGCGTTGCGCATGCGTGAAGTTGGTGGCGAGATAGCTGGAAGCGAGCAGGACCGTGGTTGCGACGAGAAGTCGCAGGCGGACTCTTGACATAGACGCAGTCCCCAACAAGTTTATTTACGAAAGATTTGTTTGCCAGCGGAGAAAGAGCCCGGCAAACCGAGCACTTGATAGAAGGCGAAAAGCTTAGCGTAGAAAAGCGAAACAGTAAACCGTGGGGTACGGAGACTGGTCACAGCTTTGGTGTTGTGAGGAGGTGCACCTCTTGCAGCACGGCGACTTCTCGTCGCTCTCGAGTTGATGAAATTAAATCCGAAAGCGCCACCGAAGCGGCGCCTTCGGAAAATGTCCATTGCTGGACTACCAGCGCTGCAATCTTTACTTGTTTGCCTTCTTATTTGCGTTTGCGTTGCTGTTCCCGCTTGGCGCCACCTTCAGCATGTTCTTCACCGACTTCACGCCATCAAGTGGCTTAACCACTTGCTCTGCTTTCGCCTTCTGTGGAGGCGTGGGAACAGTACCTGTCAAAGTCACAACGCCATTGTCCACGTCCACATTGATGGTGGAATCCCGCAGATCATCTGCAGCAGCTAACTCATAACGAGCCTTAACCCACAGCCAACCATCGTTTACACCAGTACCGACGGTACGACCAGATTCCTTGGCCTCTCGTTCGTATCTCGCGCGGTCACGCTCATACTCCTCTCGGGTCGGAGCACGGCGACTCGTGTTGGCGTTCACGTTTGCATTCGTGTTGGTATTGACGTTGGCGTTGGTGTTCGCGTTTGCCCTGTTTGCATTGGCGTTCACATTAGTATTGGTGTTGTAGCCCTCGCCACAAGCTGACAAAGCTAGAGCAACAATCGCCAGTCCCATAATTCCAATACTTCTGAATCTCATTGAATCAAAACCTCCTGCTTCTCACAGTGTGTACTTTAGTTCGAAAAACATACGCCTCGACTCAAAACGCGGCATTTGCATACGCGTTCTGGAGTTAAACGACCTAAGTGGGGCCGTTGTGGGTCACGTCCTATTCAACTTCTGCAAGCTATGGGCCAAGGTAATCCACAGATTACACATGACACGGATGCGGGTCGGCTTCACTAACATTCCACTTAACCATTTCTTTATTGCTTCCTTTATCTGTGAAATGTGTGTAGGCCGGCGGATCTATCCGGCAGCAAAAAGCGTTTCTGATGGAGGCAAAAACAGGCTTGGTCCAGGACTGGGCCAGGAGGTAAAAGGGAGTCGGTTGAGGGATTATTGTTTGAGGGATTACTCCGTAACGGTCAAACTCTTACCACTTCACCGTGCCCTCTTGCGAGGTGTCGATTTCAGCGACCCTGGGGGCCTCGCCAAAGAGGTAGCCGCGGATGTTATCGAACAGAAAGTTCTGGGCGTCAGGATTCGAAAGATCGAGTCCGTAGTGGTTAATGATTTGGCTCTGCTTCTGCAGCCATGCACTCCAACACGGCTGACAGATTTCTGCAGCGATCTGCTGCCCTAACTCGTTGGGAAAAGGTGCGAAGCCGATAGCGGGACGCTTCTCACCGCAATGTCTGCACTTGATCGTTTCAGCCATCTTATTGCTCCTTGCCGTAGATTATCGAATCTCGAGTTCGAAGATTCAAGCGAGGGGAGCGTGTAAGTTTGTGGAGGCTAAGTCGAAAAGCAGTATTGCGGTGGTACGGCTTTGCCGTCGGGTGTGAGGCGCGGGCTTGCCGCGCCGTAAGTCGCTCAATTTGAACTTTGGGCTGCGCCCCTGGTTCGGGCTATGCCCTACGAACCTCGCGCGGGAAAATTGATTCTGCAATTGGGGCGGGAGGCCGAACCAGGGGCACCGCCCAATCGATAACTCCGAGTTGCGGCGCGGCAAGCCCGCGCCTCACACCGGGCGGCAAGCCGAAGCGAACTAGCGAATTACTTTTGAGGCAAAGCGCACCATAATACTGTTAGAAGTAAAACCTGCTTAGACCGGTCCTCTTGATTCAGCTTTGCGAATTGCGGCTATGACGTCATCGTCCTTTGGCTTGATGAGGCCAAGCGGACGGACATCGCGATAGCTCACCTTTCCTTCGCGATCAATCACGAAAACTGAGCGCGCTACCTTTCCCGGAATCAACGACTGCGCGCCGTACGTATCAGCGACCTTTCGAGCGGCGTCTGAAAGCAGAGTCAATGGCAAGTTGTGATGCTGGATGAAATTCTTGTGTGATTCGACGGAGTCGGTTGAGATACCCACCACCTCGGCTCCGGTTTTCAGGTAGTCGTCCCAACGGTCGCGCACCGAGCACATCTGTCTAGTGCAAATAGGTGTTTCATCACCCGGATAGAAAAGTAGGACGACGACTTTCCCACGACGCTTCGAGAGCTGCCACTCATTGCCATCTTGATCCGGCAAGGTGAAGTCTGGTGCAGCCATTCCGACATTCACAACTGATCGACTCACAACGTCCTCCAAAAATAGAAGTAACCGTTCCGTCAGCAGCGCCGAGGGCGTAGCCCAAAACTTTACACCACCAATTGACGGAAGGACGGAGCTGCTTCCTCAAGTCCATAGAGCAGAGCCCAAAATGTTGTCCGCCACCATCACGGAAGGGCGGAGCCGTTTCCTCAAGTCCATGGGGCAGAGCCCAAATGTCGTCTGCCGGCATGACGGAAAGGGCAGAGCCCTTCCTCAAGTCCATAGGGCAGAGCCCAAAGTGTTGTCCGCCACCATCACGGAAGGGCGGAGCCGCTTCCTCAAGTCCATCGGGCAGAGCCCAAAATGTTGTCCGCCACCATCACGGAAGGGCGGAGCCGCTTCCTCAAGTCCATCGGGCAGAGCCCAAAATGTTGTCCGCCACCATCACGGAAAGGGCGGAACCGCCTCGAGAACGTCGCAGCCATGCGCGACCCTCAGAGCATACTTCTTGAAAGTTACACATCCTGCAATGAGCTGCGGGCTGTACCGGAAACTGTTCGGGCTCAACGGAGGAAACAATCCGCTGCATCGCGTCGTCAACCGCGCTAGCGCAAACGTCAGATTTCAGTTGATCAGCCTCCATGTGAAACTCAATGTTCGGTTGGAGGAAGTGAAGTGTTACCTCGATGCGGCTGGTCGCACAAAGCTGCGGAAGAAGTTCGTCGATGGCAAGAGCGTATGCCTGCATCTGTAACTGGTAATCGGCTGCGGTGGCGCGAACCTGTCTCGCCATTTCTGAATCGCTCTCAATCGCGAGGCTGTGTTCGGCAGCTGACGAGAAATCAAAGGTGAACTGATCCGGTGACGACCTCACTCGCTTACTCGTGGTGGAAAGCAGGGTTCCATCTTTATCGCTGGATTTGTTTGGTGCGTCAGCCTGCAGCCGATTCGTCTTGAAATCGATAATCTCGATTACGAAACCATCATCGCTTGTCGAAATGAGTAGTTTGTCGATGCTCCCGGTTACGAACCCGAGCGGCCGTCGCAGACGAAACCGCAACTCGCTGTAAAGTCCCGGACCTTCGGCGGATACCAGACTGGGACCGCGGGCGTCCTCGCCCGCATACTCATCACGAGCGGGCGAGGACGCCCGCGCTCCCAGTAACTTGCCCACGACCTGCTGAACTCGTTGGAAAACACGACTAGACAGATAGTTCTGAGCCAGAGGCAACAACTCTACGATGGCTGCTTCGCGATTTATCTCAGGTAAGCGGTCAGCCAGTTGGGCGCGCCTGGAACCAATTACTTCGTCGAGGCTCTGCCGCAAACGGCTTTCGGCACTCTCGCCTCGTTCATACGTTTCGCAAAATCGATGAATGACTGCGCCCTTCAAAGTTGCAGTGAGATTGCCGGGAGGCTCAGGCGATTCAGCATCATTCCAAACAGCCAGGTTGTCTGACTGAGGCACGTGCAGTATGCGATCGAAGTAATACTGTCTTGGGCAGCGCCTGTAGTTTAGCAACTGCGTAACACTGAATTGATGACTGCTGGATGATTCAGCAGCGACTGGTTGGATGAGTGGGAACTCCAGCGATAAAGAACCTGCAGCCTCATGATTGCCTTCAGTCGGTGCAGAAAGGACCGTCGCCGGCGCAGTCGATTCTTCAGCAAGATTAAGCGTTAGCTGTAGCCGAGTGTCAGGCTCAAACTCGATCAAGCCGCTGCCAGACGCTAGTATCTCCAGTTTTTGCCAGATCAATTTCAGCCAGTTGTCTGTTGAGCTGTTTAGCTTCGTCAGACCTTCAGTTACACCGGACAGGATTAGACGATCCTGAGCGCGTGTGGCAGCCACGTATAGCAGTCGCACGCTTTCGAAGTGCTCACGCAACTTCGATCGTTCCCGAAATTGTGACAGCGTGTAGCCAGCTACGTGCCTGCTGCGGCCGTCTGGAACTTTAACCGTCAGTCCACGATGTCGATCCAGAGCGAACCAATGCTCCTGCGGTTTGATTGAGCGATGATGAAGCGCGGGAATAACAACGACGGGAAACTCGAGACCCTTTGCCTGGTGAATACTCATCAAACGAACAGCATCAGCAGAGTCATCGATCTGACCCTCTCCTTCGCGACTGCCGATCTCTTCAAACTCCTCGATGTATCGGACTAGGTCGCGGATGAGATAAGCACCGCAATGTTCGAACCGCTCTGCCAACGCAAACAGCTTCTGCACGTTCGCTAGCTTCTGCGCTCCATCGAAATTCGCGGCGATCACGGTCATGTATTCCGTCTCTTCCACCGCAAAGCGCAGCAGGTCGGCTAACGGATAATGATTGCGCCGTTCCAGTAGGCGGTTTAGCAACTCGGATACTCGGTCGAGTTGCAGACGCTCGTCCTCGTCGATGTAAGCGATCTGCTCCTGATGACGCAGGGCATAGAGCAATTTGCGAGGCTTGTTGAAGTAACGAGTTGCGTTCTCGGTATCTACTTGATCAAGCCAGGGTGCGCAGCGCAAAGCCAGCAAGGCATTATCTGAAATTCCGCCGAGCGGTGATCTCAGGACGGCAGCGAGCGCAATCTCGTCCGTCTTGTTGTCGAGGAAGCGAAGCAGTTGAATGAGGTCGGTAATCTCGGCTCGTTCGTAGAAGCCCTTGCCTTGCACGGTTTGAAAAGGAATGTTGAACCGCCGGAAAGTCGCTTCGTAGGTAGAAACGTTTGTCATCGCCCTGAAGAGCAGTGCGATATCTCGATACTGAACGGGGCTGTTATCAATCAGCGATCGGATCCGTTGCGCTACCTGTTTCGCATCACGTTCTGCAGCTGTTCGTTGCGACCGCGGATCCTCTTCAGCAGGAGCGTTGGAATCAATCAACAACTCCACTAGAGGTGATGTCTCCAGCTCTTCACATTGCTGAATGCTGGTTTCGAATTCCACAAAGCCGAGCTGCGCACGTTCGTCTTCAGATAGTCGATCTTCAGGTTGAAACAAACGCTCGAAGAGAAAGTTGAAAAAACTGATGAGTTGCGGTTGACTGCGGAAATTGAGATGCAGCGGCTGAACGATGCCACCGGCTTCCGTCAGCGCTTTGGTTGTCTGCTGGAACACATCAACGTCCGCTCCCCGAAAACCGTAGATCGATTGTTTGCGATCCCCGACTATGAAGAGGTTCGCGTGCGATGCCGGCGCGCTCAGTGCAAGCCGATGCATTAATTCTCGCTGAACGCTGTTCGTGTCCTGAAATTCATCTACGAGAAAGTAGCGATATCTTCGCGTCACACGCGCCAGCACAGCTGGTTGTTCAAGCAACTCGAGTGCACGCAGTTGCAGATCATCAAAATCAAGTGCCGTAAGGGTCTGCTTCTTCTCTCGATATCTACGCTCGATCTCCTTGAGTACTTGAATTAATTCCTGCGCATATTCTCTCGCGTAGAGATCGAAACAGAGTTGCGGCACGCTGCCGAACGGTCCGTCTTTAGTATCACCAAACAGCTGCTTATCAAGTCGCTCGACTATGCTTCGAACAGAACCACGTTTGTCGGGCCTAGCGCACACACGAAAGTTCTCAATTGCTGAGCAGTAATCCGCGAGTGGTGGTCGCTCGTGTTGCAACATTTCTCGAAGCATGGGCCAATTTGCAGCTGCATGTGTTCTCTTCTTCTCTGCATCCAATTTCAACCGTCCGCAACCAATAAAATCGTTCATCGTGCGATCGAGTTCTGCCAATGCCTGTTTGTAATCCGCAACCGTCGAGTGACTTACTGTGGTTACTCGGGCCACCTCATCCAACCGCAGTCCCTGGCCCCGGATATTTTGATAGAGCGCGACTAAAGCTTCTGCGACTTTGGCTCTGCCGAAGCCTACCGCCAGTTGAGAGATTGCTTCGCGTTCCTTGCTGATGAACTCGGTTAGAGACTCCTCAACAGCTGCATCCAGGAGAATGGCAGCGTCATGGCTATCGAGCAGGAGGAACTGCGGATCGACGCGGGCTTCAACCGGGAACTCGCGTAGCAGGTGCGCACAGAATCCGTGGATTGTGCCGATGACCGCGCTATCAAGCGTTCGTTTGTAACGCATCCATCTTTGGCGTTCGCGGTGATCACATTCGCTGAGAATTCGATCGAGATCTTTTCTTAGTCGTTCGCGCATTTCATTCGCAGCGCGATT
>JBKPAL010000177.1:0-14592 GCA_046726395.1 Acidobacteriota bacterium | reverse complement strand
TTAAGTTTCACAAGTGATTCAGGGCACTAAAGAAAGGGGAGTCAGATCGTAAGATTTGCCTCATGGGCTAATCTACATATCGCCAAGTGTGATTGTCTCATGCTCGCGTTCCCACAAGGTTTCCGCTTCGCGCGTAATGCGTGTCGGATACTGCTCGTTCCAACAGGCAACGCATGCTGAATCTGCTGTGATGCCCGTAGCTTCGATCATGCCCTCAAGCGATAAGTACCCAAGCGAGTCGGCTTCGATGAAATTGCATATCTCCTCGACCGACATCTGCGCCGCGATCAACTCGGCTTTGTCAGGAGTATCGACGCCGTAGTAACAAGGACTGATCGTAGGCGGGCAACTAATACGCAAATGAATCTCCTTGGCACCTGCATCGCGTACCATTCTCACAATCTTTTTCGATGTGGTACCACGCACGATTGAGTCATCGATCAGGACCACGCGCTTGCCTTCTATCAAGCCACGCACTGGATTGAGTTTGATGCGAACGCCAAACGATCGTATCGATTGCTTCGGCTCAATGAACGTGCGACCTACATAATGATTTCGCACGAGACCGAAACGAAAGCTGATACCGCTTTGTGCCGAATAACCAATTGCGGCAGCGGTACCAGAATCAGGCACCGGCACGACTATGTCAGCTTCGGCCGGTTGTTCGATTGCCAGCTGGCGACCCATTCGATGACGAGACTCGTTTACAGAATGTCCGTAGATAAGCGAATCAGGGCGCGCGAAATAGACATGCTCGAACAAGCACATCGAGTGTCGCTGCCGAGGTAGCGGAAAAGAGGAATGTAAGCCTTCGCTGTCGATTACGATCATCTCGCCCGGTTGCACATCACGCACGTACTCCGCATCGATCAGATCGAATGCGCATGTCTCCGACGCAATTACCCAAGCAGCGCCAATGCGTCCCAACGCCAAAGGTCTGAAACCTCTCGGGTCCCGAATCGCGATCAGTTCGCGAGGCGTTAAAAACAGCATGGAGAACGCGCCTTCTGTGTCTTTCAACACTTCGGGAATAGCTGTCCTGACAGATGGCGCTTGTGATCGAGCAATGCCATGAAGGACCACTTCCGTATCCGAAGTACCAGAAAAGATCGCTCCCTCGCGTTCGAGTCTACGCCGCTCCTCACGGGCAAAAGGAAGATTGCCGTTGTGACAAACCGCAACTTGTCCATGCTGGCATGTGACTAAGAAAGGTTGGGCTTCACGGATCGAAACTGCGCCTGCTGTCGAATAACGAACATGGCCGATCGCACTATCACCGGCGAGGCGATCGAGTCGCGACTGATCAAAAGCCTCAGCCACGTGACCCATCGCCAACTCCTGGCGTAGCTCATTGTGATTGGATGAGACGATTCCGCAGGATTCCTGACCGCGATGCTGCAGTGCGTACAATCCGAGATAGGTGAGCTTTGCGGCTTCTGGGTGTCCGAAGATGCCGAACACACCACATTCATCACTAAACTTGTCTTGTGACATTACCTCTTGCTCTGCTTGTTTTTGACCACAAGTTCATGTTGCACTGAGCTTACTTCGCCTGAGGAAAGCTTTCAACTGGAGAGGTCAATTGTTAGTGGTTAGTGGTTAGTGCTAGTTGTCAGTGGCTAGTGGTCAGCTGTCAGTGGTCAGTGGTCAGTAGTCAGTGGTTGGTTAGTGGTTAATGGTTAATGGTCAGTTGTCAGTAGTCAGTGGTCAGTGGTCGAGGCTTCGCCTTCTGGACTTGAGGATGTGGCTTCGCCCTTCCGGCAAGACTTCCGCCCTTTTTTCGGGGCTGTGCCATAGGCTCCAATCCGAGCTAGTAAGAATCTTGGAGTTCGCCTTCGGGCGCAGCCCACAAAAGCTTTGGGAATCCTGCCCGAAGGGCGAAGCGACTTCCTCAAGTCCAAAAGGCGAAGCCTTAACCACTAACAACTGACCACTGACTACTGACAACTGACTACTAACAACTGACCACTAACCACTGACTATGGACTTCCTCCATTCCCTCATTGCGCGGATCTTCTTTTTCTTACTTTGTTCCGTTGTGCTGTACACAATTCGAACCTCCTTCTGTATCATCCAGTCTAGAGTCAAGCTTCTTTCGCTTTGCAGCTTGGTCGTGACTCGTGATTGAAACATTCGCATACCGCTTTCTTACTTCCATTCTTCGCCTCGCATTGTTGGTAGGCATCTTTGCGGCTGGATGGCTCGTTTACAGTCAACTCCCTTCCCACGACACCAAAGACACACAGAAATCGTCCGGAACTAACCTGCAGATAGCGCTCCAGCCTGGATTGAAAGGCACCGCCTTAGACATCCCAATCGAGCTTTACCCGATCGATGTCGTAGCAGTTCGTCATGAGTACTTTGCAGAGCGCCGGGCAGGAAAGCGCTTTGAAGATTTTTTGAAGGAACGGATGAATGGCCGATCGCCCATTAACTCAAGGCTTGACATGCAAGGCCAGACTAATTTGACGGTAGCTCCTGGTGAATGGTGGATACACGCAATACTCTCGGGAGATGAAGACCTTGAATGGCGATTGCGCGTGAACATAGCCGGACAGAAGCAGACCGTCGAACTAACTCCAGACAACGCATACACCCGCGCCAAAAGTTTTTAACGGATTTGGTCTTGGCTCTTTGGTCTTAGATCTTTGTCCGTTGCTCTTCGTCAGTTGTCCTAGTCTTTCGTCTCCGAAGGTTGATCCCATCCACTCGACTGATTAGTCTTGTTTCGTGTCATTTCGTGGATCGTTCTTTTTTACAGTCAAAATCGATCCACGAAATCACACGAATGAACGCCGATCGACCCATTAGCCTCGAGCGATGAACACACACCAGAAACGACGTCCAACCGACAACGGACGACGGACCACCGACAAACACCTATGAAGGCTTTACGAGTTGAGAAGCGCGGAGTTGCGCTTCGCGAAATCCCAAAACCTGAGCAAGGCGCTGAGGCCGTCGTGCGCGTGCTGCTCTCTGGAATCTGCAATACTGATCTTGAGATTGCTCGCGGCTATGCCCACTTCAAAGGAACGATCGGACATGAGTTCGTCGGCGTTGTAGAGCAAGCTGCGGACTATTCGCTGGTGGGCCAACGTGTGGTTGGCGAAATCAATGCTGGTTGCGGACGCTGTGAAGAATGCAAGGCTGGCGACTCACGGCACTGTCCGACTCGCACCGTACTCGGAATCGTCGGACGCGACGGTGCCCATGCTGAGTTCCTGCGACTGCCAACAACGAACCTGATCAGAATTCCCGATCGCTTGCCCGATGAACATGCTGTGTTTACTGAACCACTCGCTGCTGCCTGCGGTGTCTGTGAACGCGTTTCGTTTGATGGCACTGAGCGCGTAGCAGTGATCGGAGATGGAAAGCTCGGTCTACTCTGCGCGCAAGTAATTGCCCTCACCGGATGTCCCGTTCTCTTAGTCGGCAAACATTCTGAAAAGCTGCGCATCGCTGAAAGGCGTGGAATCGAAACTTCAACGGTCAAGAAGGCTTCTTCTCGAACAAGAGATTTCGATGTCGTCGTAGAGGCTTCGGGTTCTGCCTCCGGTTTTGAAATGGCGCTGAACATGCTGCGACCGCGTGGAACGCTCGTGCTTAAGTCCACTTTTCACGGTACAACAGAGATCCCCGCAGCTCAGATAGTAGTCAACGAAATCAATATCGTAGGCTCGAGGTGCGGACGATTTGCTCCAGCACTGGAGCTTCTAAAACGTGGGGCAATCGAAATCGATAGCCTCATTAGTGAAGAGTATTCACTTTCCGAAGGTCTTCGAGCTATGGAACGTGCTTCGAAAAGAGGCGTTCTGAAAGTCCTGCTCAGACCCTGAATCATCTTGTTTGGGAAGTCTCTCCGTGTGTTGATTGCTTTACGTTTTGTCATCAACACATCCTTTACATCTCCTTACTGCTCCTAGGCATCCTTGACATGAGTCCGGCGCGACAATAGTGGGGCGCCGGACGCCCCTACTGGCACATTTTTTCCTTTCGCTACGTATTTAGTTATACTTAACGCCCCTCCAACGTGCCCCGGTTCGCCCGCACAGCGGTAGGTTGACGTAAGGGTGATTGGTTGTTACCTGTGTCGGTCTTTTCCAGAAAGTGGTGCTCTATGTTCGAAACAAAAAAACAAACGACCGTTGATGAGAAGGCGATTCTACGAAAGCTACGCATTTGGATCGTCGCGCTGGCCGTTGCCTGCCTCCTGGCTGGTATGGGTGTCGGAGCAATGCTTTCAGGAAAGCCCACCGTGGCGCAGAAAGATCTAGCGATCGCTCACGCTCCCGAGGCGCTGTCGGCTTCCTTTTCCGAGATCGCACGTCGCGTTGAGCCTGCGGTAGTGAACATTGAGACCATGACAGCCGTGTCCGAGGCAGTAGAAAAGAACGATGACAAGGAAGATGAGTCGTCTCCCAATCCCTTGCTCGATATGTTTCGACGACAGGACCGAAGACCTACGCGAGGTGTCGGTAGCGGCTTCATCGTGAACCCAAAGGGATACATTCTCACGAATGAACACGTGATCGACGGCGCAACTCGAATCACCGTTGGGTTGCAGTCCGGTGAAAAGTATCGCGGAAAGATCGTCGGCATTGACGGCGAAACTGATGTTGCCGTGATCAAGATCGACGCTCCTCAAGATTTGCCGACGGTTACATTAGGAGATTCCAACGCTGCACAAGTTGGCGATTGGGTTCTCGCAATCGGTTCACCTTTCGGATTGGACCAAACAGTTACCGCGGGAATCATCTCTAAGAAAGAGCGAGAGACTCCTTTCTTCTCCAGCTTCCAAAGATTTCTGCAGACGGACGCAGCTATCAACCGCGGCAACAGCGGTGGACCACTCGTGAACATGAAGGGTGAAGTGATTGGTATCAATTCGCAGATCGCCACTTCAACCGGAGACTACAACGGCATCGGCTTCGCTCTACCGGCAACGGAAGCAAACTTCGTCTACCGTCAGATCGTTTCGCAGGGAAGAGTCAGAAGAGGTTACCTTGGTGTAACGCTTGAGTCGGTCAAAGAAGAATTCGCGCGCGTGTATGGCTTACCTGAAGCGAAGGGCGCCATCATAATGGATGTGCAGCAAACGAAAGATGGTCAACCAACACCAGCGGCCAAGGCTGGTCTGTTGTCGAACGACGTAATCACCGAGTTCAACGGCCAACAAGTATTGAGTGCTCAGGATCTGATTCAGAAAGTCGCAGCGACGCCGGTCGGTGAACCAGCCACACTTACCTACTACCGGGATATCGATGGCAAGCTCGACAAACGTAGCGCGAACGTAGTCTTAGGTGAACGTCCACCTACTTCTTCAATCAGAAATTCTGAAGACCGCACCGGAATTAAGGACAAGGCTACAGATGCAAAAGCAAATGGACTTCATCTCGGCATCAAACTGGCTGAGCTGACACAACAGTTGGTTGCGGAAAAGCATCTGGGCGGACTGCGAGGCCTTTACGTCAAGGAGGTCGATCCTAACGGCTTAGCCGCCGAGGTAAGACAAGCCGGAGGTCAGCAAGCTCTGGGCGAAGGCGACGTGATCACCCGCATCAATCGCGTTCCAGTGACGACGCTGGCCGAGTTTGAGCGAATGCTGAACAGTCTGAAGCCGGGAGATCCCATCGTGCTTCATGTTTCCCGTTACGCTCGTGACGCAGATCGCGTGGACCAGAGAATCGTCCAATTTACCTATCAATAAGACATCGTGTGTCGGCAGTGAGGAGCATGATTCTCCTCACTGCCGCAACGACACGCAACACTCCACATCGTTCCTATGGCTCAAGCAAAAAAAGTTCTCGTTAAAAACTCACGGAAAAATTCTGGGAAGAAATCAACCAGCCCTTCAGTAACCACTTATCAAAACTACATTGGCGGCAAATGGGTGCCGAGTGAATCAGGAGAAGTTTTCGAAAACCTGAATCCGGCCGACACTCGTGATGTGATTGGGAGATTTCCGCTTTCGACCAGCGAAGATGTGAACAAAGCGGTGAATGCTGCCCAGCAAGCGTTCAATCGCTGGCGCTTAACTCCAGCACCGCGGCGAGCCGAATTGCTCTTCAAACTCGGCGAGATACTGCTTCGCAACAAAGAGCAGTACACCGCCGATATGACTCGCGAGATGGGTAAGATTCTGAAGGAAGCAGGCGGTGATGTTCAGGAAGCGATCGACTGCACTTACTACACAGCGGGAGAAGGGCGACGCCTGCACGGCTTTACGACTCCGGCGGAAATGCCTGACAAGTTCGCGATGTGCGTACGCCAGCCGGTTGGATTATGCGGATTAATCACGCCATGGAACTTTCCAATGGCAATCCCGTCATGGAAGTTGATCCCAGCGCTCGTCTGCGGCAACACAGTTGTTTTGAAGCCGGCTGAAGACACACCGCTCTCGACTTACAACCTCGTGAAAGCATGCGAGGAAGCAGGAATACCTCCAGGCGTCGTGAATCTCGTCACCGGCTACGGTGAAACGGTGGGTGCCGCGATGACGAATCATCCGGCCTTAAGATTGATCTCTTTCACTGGTTCGACTGAAACAGGACGCATCGTCGCCTCGGCTTGTGCTGAGCGGAACGCGATCTGCTCGTTAGAGATGGGCGGCAAGAACGTCATCATCGTCATGGATGATGCCGACATTGATCTGGCCATTGAAGGTGCGATCTGGGGAGCTTTCGGCACCACCGGTCAACGCTGCACTGCAGCCTCGC
This sequence comes from Acidobacteriota bacterium, assembly GCA_046726395.1. Taxonomy (GTDB): domain Bacteria; phylum Acidobacteriota; class Blastocatellia; order Pyrinomonadales; family Pyrinomonadaceae; genus PSRF01. Next base: position 7,876 of record JBKPAL010000177.1, on the reverse strand, counting down.
GACTCGTGGTCCATAAGAAGGTCTACAAACAGTTCGCGCGTAAGCTCGTTGAGCGTACCGCCGGACTGCGAGTCGGTAATGGAGCCGATACACGAACCGATGTCGGTCCAGTGATTAATGCTGATGCGGTAGAGAAAATTATGAACTACATCGACATCGGCCAAAAGGAAGATGGAGCTACGCTGGCTCAAGGTGGAAAGCGGCTAACGAAGGGTGAATATGCACGCGGATACTACATCCAGCCAACTGTGTTCACTGATGTGGCTCCGGACATGCGAATCGCTCAGGAAGAAATCTTTGGTCCAGTTACCGCGGTCATCCCGGCCAACTCACTTGAGGATGCGATAGAGATTGGTAATGGAGTGCGCTACGGACTGTCAGCTGCAATTTATACTGGCGACGTCAATCGTGCTTTCCGCGCGTTGAATGAGATGTACACGGGTATCTTTTACGTGAACTCGTCCACCATTGGTGCTGAAGTGCATCTGCCGTTTGGCGGTACAAAGGCGACTGGGAATGGTCATCGTGAAGCGGGAACGCAAGTCCTCGACATCTTTTCTGAATGGAAATCCGTTTATGTTGATTACAGCGGCAAGCTTCAGCGCGCACAGATTGATGAAGTGAATTTGTAGTTGGTTTTGGGCCTCTGGTCTTTGTCCGTTGTCAGTTGTTAATGGTCCGTTGTTCGTTGTTAGTAGCCACTGGGGGACCTGCTGAACCGTTAGGACGCTAACAACTGACCACGGGCCACGGACAACGACCCAAAGACCTAAGACCATTTTTAGTTTAATTCCGGAGGACTCATAAAGTGATTGTCGGTCTGCCGAAAGAGATTAAGGATAACGAATATCGGGTTGGGCTTACGCCAGCGGGTGTGCGAGCCCTCACGGACGCAGGACACAAAGTCATAGTGGAGAAAAACGCTGGAGAAGGTTCGGGATTCGAAGACAACCTGTACCAGCGCGCGGGAGCGCAAATCATCGAATCAGCAGACGATGTTTGGGCGCAGGCCGACATGATCGTTAAAGTAAAGGAGCCCATCCAACCTGAATATCATCGAATGCGTGAAGGACAGTTGCTCTTCACCTACCTGCATCTCGCGCCAGACAAGAAACTCACCGACGAATTGTTAAGGCGGAAAGTCACTGGCATCGCATATGAGACCATCACTGATCGGCGTGGCGGACTGCCATTGCTGACGCCAATGTCCGAGGTAGCTGGCCGCATGGCAATCCAAGTCGGGGCTCATTACCTCGAGAAGATGAGCGGCGGACGAGGCATATTGCTGGGTGGCGTGCCTGGTGTGCCGGCAGCACGCGTAGTAATCATTGGTGGTGGAGTAGTCGGAACAAACGCTGCGAAGATAGCGGTCGGCATGGGTGCGCATGTGACGATGATCGACAACAACCTTGAACGCTTGCGCGAACTTGACGATATCTTTCTCTCAAAAATTTCTACGCTCGCGTCCAGCGCTTACATGATTCAGGATGCAATCTCGGAGGCAGATTTGATTGTTGGTGCCGTGCTTGTTCCCGGAGCGTCAGCTCCCAAGTTGGTAACTCGGACTATGTTGAAGGACGTACCGAATGGCGCCGTCATCGTCGATGTTGCAGTAGACCAGGGCGGTTGTATCGAGACAACGCATCCCACGACGCACTCAGATCCGACCTACTATGTTGAAGGCGTGCTTCACTACTGCGTGGCCAACATGCCGGGCGCCGTACCGCGCACGTCTACCTTCGCCCTCACAAACGCAACCTTGCCTTATGCAGTGAAACTCGCAAACAAGGGTTTTCTTAGCGCAATCTCGAGTGATGAAGGGCTAAAGGCAGGAGTCAACACCTATGCCGGCCACTGCACCTACGAAGCCGTGGCGGTCTCGCAAGGACTTGAATACACGCCGCTGGAGAAGCTGATCGGAACGGCTAACGTCGCCGCCTAGCACGGTAGTTCGTGAACCTGGTTTGCCGGCTTTCGCTATTTCCCATTCGTCAGTTGACATTTTTCATTTGGTTATTTTTGCGCTCGTACTGATGGGCCAACACTGAGATTACGCGCGATCCCAGCAGGCAATTTCCAAACGATAAATGTCAAATGACGAATGGAAAATTATTCTATCGCGGTCGTAAGAGTCACCTGCCCATTAATCCATAAACTCCCGCTGCCACAATTCCAGCGTCAACAACTGAAACACCTGCAGATTTAGATCCTCGCGGCCTGAAAGATTGGCTTCAACCACTCTCCTAACTTCTTCCGGACGAAACAGTCCACGTCGTCTGACGGTATCTTCTGAAAGCAGATCATTCACCAGTGGCTGCAATGGCCCACGCAGCCACGAACGAATGGGCGCACCAAAACCGGCCTTCTTCCGCCACACCACGTCGCGCGGCAGCAGCTTCTCTAACGCTTTCTTCAAAATGTACTTACGCTTCAACCCACGAAGCTTAAGGTCGACCGGCATGGTTGCCGCCATCTCCAGCATCTCGCGATTCAGGAAAGGAACGCGAACTTCGAGATTCGCAGCCATCGAAGTTTTGTCTGTGTACGCGAGATTCAGACACGGAAGGAAAGTTTTCAGGTCGACGTAAAGCAGACGGTTAAGAGCATCTGTATTCTTGCGCCGCGCAAAATACCGTTTGTGTTCTCGGTATGCGTCTATCTGCTCAGTCGCCACGCGTAGTTCATCTGAATAAAGCCGTGACTTTGCGTCATCGCTGAAGTAGGTGCCGTAAGCGAGGTAACGCTCTTCAAACTCGAGTGACGCACTGCGCGAAAACTTTTTTGCATTCCGCAATGCGCCGGTAAATCGCCCAGGTCTACCACCAGGCAGCGCATCGGCGACTGTGTTGAGCAAAGGCCTTCGCACTGATTGCGGAATTGGATTGAGCGCACCGGCCAACCGCATCGCCAAAAAGCGCGGGTAGCCAGCGAAGACTTCATCTCCACCCACTCCCGATAGCAATACTGTCAATGTTTCGCGTGCTGCCTTTGAAACCAGATAGCTCGCGATGATCGCCGGGTCTGCTACGGGCTCATCCATTTGATAGACCAGTCTCGGCAACAGCTCAGCTACATCAGGTTCCAGGAGGATTTCGCGATTGTCTGTAGCAAGCTGCTGATTAACTCGCCGCGCCCATTTCAAATCGTCCGGGATGATGTCATAGCGAAGATCTTCTGTCTTCGTCCCAATCGTGTAGGTGCTAATGCGATGACCGTTCGCATGTTGTTTCATCATGGCAACGATGGCCGATGAATCAATTCCGCCAGAAAGAAAAGAACCGAGCGGCACGTCGGCAACCATCTCCATCTTTACGACGTGATCCAAAGTTTCAAGCACTTTGGTTTGCCACCAAGCTTCATTCTTTCCATGTTCGATGTCGTCGAACGATAGATCCCACCACTCGGATGTAGACACTTGGCCATTCTTAAAAGTGAGCAGATGTGCCGGCGGCAGCTTTGCGACTCCACTGAACAGTGTGTGCGGATCTGGTGTCCACAGGAATGTGAGGTATTGATGCAACGCTTCAAGGCTGATGGAGGTATTGACGAGACCAGTCGCAAGAATGGCTTTGATTTCCGACGCGAAGATGAAGAACTCCCCTTCGCTCGTTTTTACTTTCGAGTAGTAGAGAGGCTTTATACCGACGTGATCGCGAACCAGCGTGAGTGTCTTTTCTCTTTGATCCCATACGGCAAAGGCGAACATGCCATTGAGTCGTTGCAGACATTCGTTGCCCCATTCGGCAAACGATGCAAGTAGAACTTCCGTGTCGGTGTCGGTAGTAAACCGATGGCCTTTTGCTTTTAGTTGTTCCCGAAGTTCGCGGTAGTTGTAGATCTCACCGTTGAACGTGATGAGGAACCTGCCGTCGTGAGAAACCATTGGTTGATGTCCGGCGCTGCTGGTGTCGATGATGGCGAGTCGACGATGTCCCAGACAAACCTGACGAGTGTCTTGGTCGCTTAGGGGAGGTGAGGTCCAAGTGCCTTCATCATCGCGGCCGCGGTGCTCGAGGCTTTGGAGCATCCTGCCGATGTACTTGTCCGGCGACGGCCCTATTATTCCTGCTATACCACACATGGATTATTGACGATTGGAATTGCTGCGCTCACGGATGTCTTCTCTGTGGTCCTCTGTGCCTTTGTGACTCTGTGGTTTTCTTTTGCTTGAGAGACGACAGCCCCTTTTTCACTTTGCATTTAGTCTTCACCAGTATCGATCGGCATTCGCTGCCCCTTGCGCAACGAATCAAGAGCGCGGAAGGTAGCGCGAGTTGTAGCAACTAGTTCCTCCAACGGTATCGGCGCGGGCTTATCGTGCAAGACCACATCGCAAATCGCGCGCACTTCCTCAGCTTGTCCCTTATCCTGCGTGCGCAGACGCTTCACGTCCGACTTTCCGTTCTTATAAAAAGTGCCACACCGAAAATCATCGAGCACAAATGATCTCTGGTTACCAAAGATCTCCACTCTTTCTTTCGCTAGTGCTTTGTCACCTTCTGACAAATAAGCGATGCAACCGTTGGAACCATCGGCAAAACGGATTGTGATTAAGACCGAATCTTCATCGATGATTGCTTCGTTGTCGCTCGCGGCCGCTTCGGCAAAGATGGACACTGGCAGCGCACCTGTAAAAAACGTCATCAGGTCAATGAAGTGACAGACTTCGCCGATGATTCTGCCACCTCCTTCGCGAGAGTTTTGGATCCAGTGTTCGCGAGCGATGCGACCAGCATTCACGCGATACAAGATTGACAGAGGATCAGTTCGGGGGTTGAAGAAGTCTTTCGCAGCCCGCGCCAGTGGTGAGAAGCGACGATTAAATCCAACCATCAACTCGCCGCTGGAATTGGAGGCAGTAGCCGTAATCCGATCGAGCTCTTCATCATTCAGCGCAAGTGGCTTCTCGACGAACACGTGACGATTGTTCTCGAGTCCGCGGATCGCCAGGTCGGCATGGCTATCGTGCCGAGTGCCGATCACTACAAGATTGATCTTGTCATCACTCAAAATCTCCTCAGCACTCGACACTGCGCTCTCAAAACCAAACTTCTGGCCCACGTCTTGGGCAGAAACACCTGAAGCAGTTGTAATCGACCGAAAGCTAACTCCGGCTTCTTTGAAATGAGGCAGGAGCATCGAACGAACATATTTGCCTGCACCAATCACTCCCAGCCTGACTGTTGTGTGTTTCCGATCGGGTTGAACCTTTCGCGGCAATTCAATTCGCGAACTCAGACCGCGCTGCGAATCGTAGGTGAGCAACACTCCCAAGTAAGATCCGTTCACGGTACTGATCAGCTCATAAGCGCGTTCAGCGTCGCCGATCGAGAACCGGTGCGTAATCAACCGCTTGACGTTTATTCGATTCGTCGCAACTAGATCGAGAAATGCCTCAATGTTTCGCTGCTCGGTCCAACGGACATACGGAAATGGGTAGTCATGCCCGCGTTCCTCGTAATCGGGATCATATCTTCCGGGACCATAGGACATTGAGACCTTTAGCGTGAGCTCTCTTTCGTAGAACGCCTGACGCGGAACATCCAGACCAACTAATCCGACGGCCACCACCCGTCCCTTTCTGCGTGATACTTCGGCTGCCAACTCGATCGGCTGATTCGAAGAAGTAGCCGCCGTGATCAAGACCAAGTCTGCTCCGCGACCACGACTCCAGTTCAAGATCTCTTCAACATTTTGCTCACTGCTAACTATTGCGGTGTCAGCACCCAATTCCGAAGCTAGCTTCACCTTCTCTGGATCGAGATCAATTCCGCAGACACGACACCCATTCGCTCTCAGCAACTGAATTGTGATCTGACCCAACAAGCCTAGGCCGATCACAACCGCCGCTTCGCCGAGAGTTGGCTCCGCTAAACGAACACCTTGCAGAGCAATGGCTCCGAGCGTCCCGAACGCACCAGCTTCGAAGGTCACGTCATCAGGCAAGCGCACACAGAGATTCTGCGGAACCGAGAGGACTTCGGCATGAGAAGCGAAATCAGCGCCAGCGCACGCGACCCGATCACCTACTCGCAAGTCCCTGACTTCGGATCCAACTTCGATAACCGAGCCCGACGCGCTGTAACCAAGAGCCTTTGTAGTATCAAGACGCGCACGAACCGCGTTGACAGTATTAACCAATCCTTCGGTCTTAAACTTCTGGACCACTTGCTTGACCAGATCAGGTCGTTCGATGGCTTTGCCAACCAGAGTTTTTTGTGCCAGCTCAAGTGACATGCGTTCGGTACCGGCACTAATCAATGATGCCTCGGTACGCACAAGTACTCGACCGCGCTGGAGTGCTGGCGTAGGCACCTCGACCACTTTCAAGTCCCCAGTCTTTTGGTTCTGCAATATCTGCTTCATCTCTTTAAATGAACTTTATTCGTCCGGCCGCAAAGAAGACCATCCTCAAAAGCAGCAAGCCATGACGCCAACGTTGTATCTGCGTAGTGCCGTAAATGCGATCCCGGTATCGCACTGGTAGGTCTATGATTTTGAGACCCAACTTTGACGCACCAAACAGCAGATCGAAATCTCCGAACGGATCAAAGTCACCAAAATAATCACGATTGTCAGCAATGCGCAGGTAGTCCCTCTTCCAGAGCACTTTCGTTCCACAAAGAGTGTCTTTGATAGGCTGGTCCAGCAACCAGGAAAACGCGAGACTGAAGAACTTGTTGGCCCAAAGGTTCGCAAAGCGCATGGCTTCGGATTCCATCGGGTAAACCAATCGCGAGCCATTCACAAAATCTGCTTTGCCCGAAACGAGTGCAGAAAGAAATCGCGGCAAGTCCTCGGGCGGCACTGTAAGATCCGAATCGAGAATCATCAGGACGTCGCCGCGCGCGCGTGCAAATCCAAGCCGAACTGCGTCGCCCTTTCCTTTTCCAGTTTGTTTCAGCAGTTGGCAGTTGCGTTTCGGCTTTCGCGCGATTGCGTCTTCAATCGCCTGATAAGTCCCATCAGTAGATCCGCCTTCTACAAAAACCAACTCAGTGCCTGTGCCGAGTTCGGGTACACGAGCGAAGATCGACTCGATGTTTCCCGCTTCGTTTCTAGCCGGAACAATCACCGAAACAGTTGGCTCAGTCTTGCCAGGATCTATTTGGATCGGTCGAGCGACGATGAAATGCGTGAGCGCCAGTAGATTGAGCGGCCACAGCTTTACCAAGAATCGGTTTGCGATGCTTGACACTAACGGAATGTATAACGGCAACAGCACCTCCTCGCGATGCCTGATCACTTCGAAATCAACAAGCGAGAGAAGCCCTGTCAGGTCTTCAACGGTGAACCAATTCTGGTGAAGATTTGGTCGGGCTAAACCAAGACGTCGTGCGATTGAGAGTGGCAACTCCCAAAGTCGGTTATAGAAATTGAAAATCAAGCGCGTTGACGGAGTCGCCAGCTTCCTGATCTGCTGCAGTACCGTTTGCAAATCCCAAAGATCGTTGATTATATCGGAAAGAATAATCCAGTCGAAGGTTTCATCGATGTCGAGTGCGTGTGCATCAGCTTGTATGAATCTCAGTTGCGGGTGCAGAGAACGTGCTCGAGCAATCATCTCGGAAGAGAAATCAATGCCGACTCCTACGTCAGGTTCGAGTGCTGCTAATAGATCCCCACGCCCACAGCCCATTTCCAGGATGCGAGCACCTTTTGGAACAAAGAACCTGTAGATGTCGGCCAGCCGCGCGTGGTATGTGACCCCGAGTCCATCGTGATCATCCATCCACTTGGCAACACTGCTCCAATGAGTGACTCGTTCATTGCGATACTGCATGAACGCTGCATCTTCAGCGTCAGACCGTTGCGAAGTGCGGCGATCACGCGAAGATTCGATCTCTAGTTCTGCGATAGCTTTGGGCATGTTGTC
>JBKPAL010000176.1:0-3419 GCA_046726395.1 Acidobacteriota bacterium | reverse complement strand
GCAATCCTTCTTAACAATGGACAGGTTGATTCGGATGGCCCACCCGCGGATGTATTGAATCGCTATCAGGGATTGATCATGGAGCGCGAACAAGCTTATGACGAAAAAAATCCGACTGCGATCTCGGAATCAAGTGAGGCGATCACTGACAGCGAAGACCTGACGCAAGCCAATTTCGGAAAGCTTAGTTACACCTATCGTCACGGTGACGGCAGCGCTGAGATCGTTGCTGCCGAACTGTTGAATTCGGCTCGTCAATCCGCCGAGCTAATCGACAGTGGCGATCAACTTGTCGCACGAATGCGCGTCCACTTTCATCAGGACATAGAGGATCCGTGTTTCGGTTTCTTGATTCGCAATCGTCATGGGATTCACGCTTATGGCGCGAACACAGAACAGAAGCGGATTAAGTCAGGACGAGTCGAGGCAGGCGAGATCATCGAAATCTCTTTTGCTTTCGACGCTTGGTTGGGAACGGATCTTTATTCGGTCTCGTTTGCTGTCCACAGCGAGGATGGCATTAGCTATGACTGGCTTGACGGTGTGGTCTTCTTCAGAGTTGCGAGCAGCTCAGCAGTGGAAGGAATCGCGAATTTAAACGCGACTGCTACCACTCGTCGTTTGGGTAAGCTGAAGCCTGTGGAGTGCCGCGACTTGTCGCCGCGTTAGAGCTGCCTCACAGTCTTCCAAATCCACGCCAACTGTTCTTGTTGTGCCATCCAATCGATACCTCTTTTGCACCCACCGCATGCCACCACTCTTCAAACTCTTCGCGGGGAATGTAATACGCAGTTGGCGCAACGAGATGATCGAACACGATCGAATGCTGTTCGCGCCAGCCGAAGTCGGATATCGCAACCAGGTAGTCACTATAAAAAAGATGACGAACCAATGAGCCATCTGCTCGCAACCGGTTCAACGGTCGGTACACCAGTTTGGTCGTCAAATACAAAACAGCGGTCGGAAGCTTTGACAGGTGCAACAGCACGTGACGATTGATCCGCGAAGTGAGCCCCTCTCGCAACGGACTAACCCACCGCGTAATCCAGCCATTGTTCTCTGCACCGTAAACCCAGGCCGAAAGATATCCGCCGGGTCTGACTTTGGCAGCTACTGATAACAAGCCTGCGCGTGGATCCGGCAAGTGGTGCAACACGCCTATCGAAAAGCCGTAATCGAAAGCTCGTTTGACTGGCAGGTTATAAATATCCGCCTGAACGATGTGTGCATTCCGCAGGCCGCGTGTGGCAGCAAATGCCATTTCTACCGCTTCACTTAAATCAACTCCGACCACATCGCGAGCACCCCACTTGGCGGCAAGCCTCGTATGACGCCCTTTGCCGCATCCACCCTCAATTACTGTCTTGTCCTTGAAAAACTTTCGAGTGACGGGAGCTATCCATCCCAGAAACTGTCCGGAGTACTTCTCGTCCTGCTGCTTGAAGTAAGTCCATGACCACCCAAAGCTGGCTGCAGTGGCAGCCTTCTCACTTTCCAGTTTCTTAGGATCAGCAAAACGAGGAATGCCACGAATTATTGGGAACTTGAGCTTGCACGATTCGCAAGACAACTTTCCCGTCATGATCTCGTTGTCTTCTTGTCGCTCAACGGTGGATAAGGAGATCTCACCTGCACAAGCCGGACACTGTAATAGTTGCAGTAGACGTTCTTTCATTAGCCTTGGCGCATTGGTCGAAGCAATGCGCTCAATTTGCGAAGTTCGTTAGACTGAACGGGGCATTTGCTGATCTGAACTTAATTTCAGCTAAGAAATTGAGCGTTCTAAAGTATAAGCAAGCGTCGTTGTAATCTCAAAACATCGACCACTAACGTCCTAAAGCCGTTTCCGTTGGCCCGCTGCTATAATTCGCGAACCGTCATGAGTACGAAATCTAAACCGTCTCTCTACACGCACGCCGGCATTCATGATCTCGCAGAGTTTTACGCGGCGAGGTATGCGTCAGATGAATTGCTGCACGCGAAGTACTTCAGTCCAATAAATCGGTTTGATATTCGCTGGGCTCGGACTATGTGGGTCTACGACAACGTCCGCAGAGGTTCAAAAATACTTGATCTCGGCTGTGGCGCGGGCGTTCTGGCGGTGTTAAAGCGCAAAGACGTAACTCTCCTTGGTTTTGATCTGGCTCTTCAGTGCGCCGACACAGCTCGAACCAATGGTTATGACAGCACTTGTGTTGGTGACCTTTTGCGGTTGCCGTTTGCGGACGCCTCTTTCGATTACGTAGTCAGTCTAGATGTGCTGGGCCACATTGAACTTGACCTCAAGCACGCCGTCATCGCCGAGATAAGAAGAGTTCTAAAGCCGGATGGCGTGACCATGCACGGTATCGAATGTCTTGATCGCAAACGCCGAAAAGACTACGAGGACATGTCGGAAGAAGAGTTGCGCCAATATGTGTCGATAGATGGGCATGTCGGAATGGAGGATCGAGAAACGATCTCTGAACGATTCGGTGCCTTTTTTGAATTTGTTGAGACTCATTATCGATTTTCTGTTTGCCAAAGCCACGGTGAGTTTCTCAAGCAGTCGGATGACTATGGTCGAGATTATTGCGATGAAGATTTTCTGGCTTATTTAAAGCAGATGTCATTCAAGGAGCGGCGTGCGTTCGATATGGCAATGGGTTATGTCTTCGACAGAATTTCTGAGGCCGAACTCGAACTTCCGCAAAGTGAATACATCTTTCTTAAGGCATCGAATCGTGAGCTCGGCAGCTTCTACAACGAACATCGTGACAGAAGCGATCTGCAAATGGCAGACTCCGAATTGATCGATGGCCCTCTGGTCCTGGACTTTGCTCCGCAAGCCGCCTTCGATAGTGGCTGGTATGCAGCTGAATCGTTTCCTCCGATTGCGCGCTGGATGGCAAACCGAGCCAGCGTCAGTTTTCATACTCCTTCAGTTTCCAAGGTCCGGCTACAGCTTCAATCACATCTACCAGCCATTGAAACAGAACCTGTGACGCTTAAATTTTCTCTCAATGATGTTGAGCTGTCTTCGGTCTTGCTGGATCGTTACGGTTGGATTGAAGTTGACCTTGTTGTTCCTGAACTTTCATCCCAGGCTGAGTTGTTCACTTTTCAGATTGAGGCGGACCGAGTGTGGCAGCCCAAACTGGTTAATTCCTCCAGTACCGATGATCGGGAACTTTCTATTGCTGTTTGCAATCTGGAAGTTTTTCCCTAATCATCACATCCCGAATGAGCAGTGTCCCACTTTCAAATGGTCGATTTTCGCAGATAAACCTTGGCGTCGTGTGTCCCATGGCCAGCGAAGAGGAGACCGCAATTCGTTTTGTAGACGAAGTGTTGGAGCAGTGCCTGGCAAAAGGTTTCGCTTCAATCATTTTCTTCGCCATTCTCGACCGTGCTTGCAAAGATCGCACGTTTGAGTTGTT
>JBKPAL010000175.1:0-5744 GCA_046726395.1 Acidobacteriota bacterium | reverse complement strand
CGAATGCATCGACCTCACGAGAAGTGGTTTGCCGTGATGAGTCAGCGATGAGTGCAATCACGACGAATTGCAGTCCAGTCAATGCGGCACCTGAGGAGCCGACGATTACATAGAAAGTCTCCCAAGCAGAGAATGGTGACGGTGCGGTTTCTATCATCGAGATGAATTTTGAATCCTTGCCTTCGAGATCGAAATTAAGATTTACAATTTTAAATTTGAAATTTTAAATTTTAATTCCCAATTCTAAGCTTCCTGTTGGCTCGTCTTCGCGGGTTCCGGTCTCTCTGGGACTTTAGGCCTCGCATATTCATCCAAACCAAATCCCAGAAGGATCGTGGTGAAGATGAATGCTGACGAAAAGAAGTACGGCGCTGACACACCTAATGTGTCGAATGCCCAACCAAAAAAGAGAGGTGCAATGATCCTGGCGACTCCACCATACGTCTGCTGCATTCCCATGTAGAGACCGCGTTCTCTCGTCGAGATCACACGGGAGAGTAAAGCGGTCACGCACGGAAACGTGAACGCGGTACCGAGCGGGATGAGCGCTACCACTGCGGCCAACATCCAGATGTTTCTCGATAGCGGCATACCCAGCACACCCGCAGCGAGCAGCGTCAGACCCAAACGCGAAAGCTTAGCTTCACCAAGCCAATCCACCATTCGCCCCAGCAGCAGCACACGCGTGAAAACAGAGATCGCGCCAACGTACATGAAGAAATAGCCGATGGTTTGTTCGGTTACCTGGAATCGTGCGTTCAGGAAAAGAGCGAGCACCGCGAAACTTCCTTGAAAAGCTCCGATGGCAATTGCGTAAATCCAGATCAGACGTGAAGAAGGCTCGCTCGAATGCGAGATCACTCGCCAAATAGCCTGTCGTGACGTGCGCGGCGCCTCGCCTGTCGTTGCTGGCTCCGACAAATCACGAGACTCCTTCAAATACCGCGCGACGAACGCCATGTTCGCCAGACAGAGTGCTGCGGCCATAAGACCGGGCGCCGCATGGCCCATCACAAGCGTTTGAGTACCCGGCATGATGTCGCGCTTACCCAACGCGAGTGCGAACGACCCGAGCACTGGCCCGAGTGCTACGCCAAGATTTGTAGTTGCGGAAAGCCATCCCAACGCACGCGCTCGATCCTTGGGGTCCGTCGAGTCTGCCACGTAGGCCTGAATAACACCTACGGTTCCTCCGCCTGCACCCTGGACCACGCGTGAAAGAAACAACAAGAGTAACGAGTGTGCGAAGCCGAAGATGAGGTAAGCCAGTGCGGAAGCACCTAGGGCGATGAGCAACGTTGGTCGGCGTCCGACGCGATCGGAGAAGCGTCCCCACATCGGCGCGCTAACTAACTGGGCTACCGTGAAAGCCGCAACAATAATTCCGACGATGCTACCGATACCAATATGAATGCCGAATGCGTTGATGCCTGACCCCCCTAGAGTCTTCACGTAGAAAGGCAGGAGCGGGATGATCATCAGCAGGCCAAGCATGTCGACGAATGCTGTAAGCATCAGCGCGAAGAGCTTAGCCGGGATCTTTCGAACCTCTCGCCAGAGGACGTAAAGCAGACCAACTGCGATCACGCCGAGCAGGACACGTAGGAGCGGCGAATGAAGGGATTGGGCCTGGAAGAGCAACAGCATCAAGTCGCGGGTTCGTAAATGGAACTGTGGATTGACCGAAGTGCAATATAACCCATGTGATTATGGTCCAGCGATTAACGAATAAGGCTATTCATACTTCGCCCTCGCTGCTTGCCAAGATTTTTCTAGGTCCGCCATCATGCGTTGGAACTCAGGGTCCTTTTGCAGGGGCTGAAGCAGTTGATCACGCTGGAACCATGGATAACACGGAAATCCGGACGTTATCGATCGGGCCAACCAAACGCGTGCCTTACCGAAATCGCCGAACTGTGCATAAGCAGCGCCCAGGCTGTAGGCCACGTGATGATCCATATAAGAGTTTGCCAACACTTCTTCCATTAACTTTTCCGCTCGTTGTTTTTCACGGCGAGCGGCGAGAAAGCTGGCCAGGGTTGCTTTCGCCCGTTGCTCTGCCTGCGCACCCCCGCCGAGTTCCGAAAGCGTGGTTTCGGCTTGCTCGCCAGCGCCTTGATAGTAATAGGCCTGAGCCAGGTACCAATCGATAACCGGCGCCGAACTAACTCGGCGGGCTTCTTCAAACAACGCTACGGATTCGGAATACTTGCCTACGATCAGGGTCGTAGTGCCGCGAATGCGTAAGGCCTCAAGCCGGTTCACGGGATTTATCTGTAGACCGGCGCTCGCTTCCCGTTCAGCTGCTTCCGGCAAACCCAGGTGATAGAACGCAGCGCCGCGGTAGTAGTGAGGTTGATCAAGATTTGGATTTAGTTGAAGCGCACGGTTACTTTCCTCGATGGTCTGCTCCCAGTTGAAGTCAGCGTTGCGGTATACGGCAGCTAGGGCTTCATGCGCTTCCGCGAGATTTGGATCTAATTCAAGAGCGCGGGCGGCCTCGTGCTTAGCACGCTCTTCCCAAACATTGACCTCATCCTGAGAAGCAAAACGAATCCGCATTTGAGCACTCGCTTGGGCAAGGCCGGCGTGGGCCAGCACATAGTTTCCATCAAGTTGCAAAGTCTGTTCGAAGGCTTTAACGGCCTCGAGCGTATCGTCCTTCGTATAGCGGGCCAGTTTCGAGCGCCCCAGTAGATACAGTTCATACGCAGCAGCATTATCCGTGTAGCGACGATAAACCCGAGCCTGTTCCGCTAACGACATCTTAATTCTGAGAGCTTCAGCTATCTGTGTCGCAATGGAATCCTGCAAACTCAAAAGGTCAGCGCGCCCTTTGTCAAACTGATCTCCCCAGAGCGGTGTTTCATCGCTGGTCCGCACCAATTGCACGTTTACCTGCAGTCGATCTCCTACCTTCTGCACCGTGCCTGTGACCACGTAGTCGCTTGCGAGCTCACGACCTGCTGTCTGGGCGCTGACTTTTTGATTTTCGTAACGAAAAATAGCACTGGTCGGGCGTACTCGAATCTGACGCACGTTTGCCAGCCGCGTAATAATCCCATCCGGAAGACCTGTGCTAAGAAAGCCGATCTCCTCCGCTGCATTCAGCGGGTGAAACGGCAAGACTGCGAGCGTAATCGTGTCGGTAGGGCTTCCCGTTTTGGTCCATAAACGATCGCGGAACAGATAAATGAAAATCAAAGTGGCGAGTACCAGGAGTACAACGCCGGCGAGAACTCTTAACGGTAATTTTTTGGATTCTGAACTGATCCGATCGGGCTTTACCTCTAATCCCTGCGAGCGAACCTTTTCGTGCTCGATTTCCTGTTTCAGATTTCGAAGGTCTATCAGCAGGTCTTTAGCGGTTTGATACCGTTCCTCGACATTTTTAGCGAGTGCTTTTTTGGTAATACGCTCGAGTCCGGCGGGTAGGTTTCGTGAGTGGTGCGTCAGAGGAGGTGGGTCATGGTCCAAGACTGCTGCTATCACATCACTCGTTGTCTGGCCAGCGAAAGGCATTCTTCCTGTTGTCATTTCGTAAATGACAACACCCACACTCCAGATGTCCGTTCGTGCGTCTACCTCAAGGCCACGTGCCTGCTCAGGCGACATATGACTGATCGTCCCCAGAACCACTCCGGCCCGTGTGTTAACGAGGGTTGAAGCGTTAGGATCTGATGCTCGTTGTTCTGTTAGTTTGGCTAAACCGAAATCGAGGAGTTTTGCATAGCCATCGCGTCGCAGCATGATGTTCTCGGGTTTGACATCCCTATGAATGATGTTGATCTCGTGCGCTGCTGTAAGCGCTGAAACAACCTGGATCGCAATGTCTATTATTTTTTCGATGGGCAATTGCGCTGTCCTCATCTGATCACGCAGCGTCTGGCCCTCGATGAATTCGGTAGCGATGAAGTAAGTAGTGTCAGACTCGCCAACTTCATGAATGGTGACGATATGCGGGTGATTGAGGGCAGATGCGGCCTTGGCTTCCTGAAGAAAACGCCGGACGCGTTGCTGATTTGAAGCGACTTCTGCAGGCAGAATTTTGAGGGCCACCTTGCGATCGAGCTGAGTGTCAACGGCTAAATAGACTTCGCCCATTCCACCGACGCCAAGTTGCGAACGGATTTCATAATGGGAAAGACGTGTGCCCGGGGCGATAGACACGTAGTTATCAAGCGGAGGTCGATGTCTATAAAAAGAGGACCGCGCAATTGTAGAGAAGTCGGGGCAGATTGGAAATCGAGGACTGGGTTCATGCAGCAACCGGTCGCTATCGCTCCCGGTTCTGTAAATCCCTAATCGACAATTTTCATTAGCGAGCAGGATGGGGTGCTAATCGCCAGCGACCATAAGCGACAAACACGAGAAGTACTCCGACCACCAGCGGGAATATAGCCGCGCTCACTCCTATCTTAAGGCTGATTACAACTGCGCCAATCATCACGACCACGAGGCCTATTGCAGCCAACGGTGTAAGCGCGGGACGAATGCGAAGGAGGCCAGGCAAAATCAAACCTAATCCGCCCAGCACTTCAACGAGACCGATGAACTTTATAAAGAAGGCTGGCAGGTCAACTGGTCCTTTCATTGCTTCGGGGGGAAGGATTAGTTTTGTTACACCAGCAAAAAGAAACAAAAGTGCTAGCAGCACTTGCAAGATCCACAATGCAATCGTCATGGGGTTTCGCTCCAGTTCACTTAATCGCTTCTGCTAACTCGGTAGCGATTAAAGGTGGTCAAAAGTGACGGCTACTGGTTTGTTAACGAGAGTTCTCGTTGCGGAGTTCAGTCAAAAGTTGCGACAACGGCTGATCGATCAACCACTAGTCGGCTGCTGATACAGGCCCAGAACATTACCCGCAGGGTCACTGAACCTTGCAGTTATCTCTGGTGCGTCGGCACCGATGGGCTGAACTATGCGACAGCCATTTGCGACGACTGCATTAACAGTGTCTGCAACGCTGTCGACCATGATGTAGACCAACAATCCTGGATCGGTTGCGGGCTTACGCCCAAGTACCCAGGTGCCACTTACCTGTCCCACTCCGTCGTCAAAAGCAATCTGCCCGTCGCCACGACGTCTTAGCTTCCAACCAAAGACTTTTTCATAGAAGGCGGAGGAGACGTTGACGTCATTAGCAGGAATCTCGATGTAGCAGATTTTACCGCTGCCATAAGTCGGTTCTTTAGACATGGTCCTGAACTCCAAAGAAAAAATTTAGCCGCAGATTAACGCGGAGAACGCCGATCTGAAAAGAGAGAGGTCAAAGGCCAGATGTCAAAATCAGAGGTCAGGGTCAATGGTCGGAGAGATCACTTACTTCTGACTTTCCTTGCCGCCGGCTTTGCCTTGTGGACTTGAGGTAGTGGCTCTGCCCTTCCGTTCAGCTTCAACCCCCTTTGGGCTACGCCCTTCAGAGTTTGAGTAAGGGTGCAGCCCAAGACTCTTTTACCAATCGGGCCGGAAAGGGCGAAGCCGCTTCCTCAAGTCCAGAAGGTAAAGCCAAAGAAATCATGTGCTGCCTCTGGCTTCGTTCCTCCGATTCTTTGAATTCTGATCTCCTATTCCTGACTTCTACTACATCCGTGTTATCCGCGTTAATCCGCAGCTAATTTTCTTTTAGGTCAAATCGACTATCGTTTTGAAGCCGCCATAGACCATACGCTTAAAATCGAACGGCATCTTCTTAGGATCGATCATAGCTGCCAGTCGTGGGTCCTTCATCACTTTGGCGTTC
>JBKPAL010000174.1:0-12233 GCA_046726395.1 Acidobacteriota bacterium | reverse complement strand
GCGATAGATCCAAATGTGATTCCTACGATCAAGGCCAGAATGTACGCGAGAATTCCCACCGCTGCTGAGACAGGTAACGAGCGAGCAATGATCGCGTTCACCGACTGCCCCTCGTACTTTAAAGACGTTCCAAAATCCAGGTGACGCAGGATGCCCCACATGGTCCGGCGATATTGCTCGTACCAGGGTTTATCCAGCCCATATTTTTCTCGGATGTTTTTCTCTATCGCGGGAGGCAGGCGTTTCTCTCCCGTATAGAAGTTCCCGGGAGCAAGCCTGATGAGACCCCAGGTGATGGTGATAACGACAAGAATGGTAGGAATCGTGATTAGCAGCCGGCGAATGATGAACCCAAGCATTGTGATCAGTTACAGAACCGGGAGCGGTAGCGACCGGATGCTACCCCTCAACGTATCTTTGATGTTGTCTATTCAATTCGAACTGGTTATGTGAGTGTAGCATCCGGTCGCTACCGCTCCCGGTTCTGTATCATCGAGTTGTACGCTCACTCCGTCAGACTTGGAATTCCATAATCCCAGTTCGCTTGATTCCGTTCGATGTAAACAAACTTCCATGGGTAAAGGGATCCGGCATTCGGATACATCCCTTTCAGGTAAGGCTTCTTCACGAAGTTAACCGCCGAAGTCTCGATCGGAATCATTGGCTGCGCATCAAGTAAATACTTTTCTGCCTTGGCCAATAGTTCATAGCGCTTCGCAGGATCTAGAGTTCGGTTCGCGTCGTCAAGCATGTCTTTATACTTCTCATCAAACCACCCGCTTCCATTCACTCCGCCGGCCGTAGAGAAGAGGCTGAGAAACGTATAAGGATCCATGTAGTCTGCGCCCCAGATCCCGACCGAAAATCCCTTGTACTCAAGTTTGGAGCGGGCCACCATATACGTCTTGAATTCCATACTCCTCAACTGCACGGTGATTCCTAGATTTTGCTTCCATTGCGCCTGCATGAACTCTGACAGAATTCTATTGCTTGAAGCTGAGTTGAATGCGAATTCAACCTGATCCGCCGGAAAGCTCTTGCATTCGTACGACCCGTCTGATTTTTGCGCTACTGGATAGCCGGCCTCAGCCATCAACTTCCGGGCTTGTTGAGGATCGAAAGGATTACCCTTGGGCTGCGGATAGCCCTTAAAAATCCCTTCAGGTGTAAAAGCAAACAGCGGCTTTGTTACTTGCTTTGTCTTGGAGTAGGTAACCTTATCAGTGGCCATGGCGAAGGCGCGTCGCACACGAACATCATTCATTGGCGGCTTCGTCACGTTGATCAAAATATACACGATTGCCGCCTCAGCTCCGTCCATGTAGTCCTTCTTAGGTCGTACGATGTCCAACCAATCCCGAGGTACGGAGTGATTGAGGGTGGCATCCACTTCTCCGACCTTGTAGAGATTCATGATCGCGGGGTTGTCCTGCATGGGAAAGAAATGAATCTCATCAAGGTGGACGTTGGCCGCGTCCCAATACATTGGATTCCGCTCAACAGCTAGCTCGTCGTAAGGCTTCCAATATTTCAGCTTGAATGCGCCGCTGGTCACGATATGTGCCTGATCGGTCCACCGGTCACCATACTTTTCAATTACTTGATGGGGCACGAAACGAAACAGTTGATGCGCCAACAAACCGATGAAATATGGTCCAGGCTGAATCAAGGTTAAGCGCACGGTGTAGTCATCAACTGCTTCCACACCGATGTCCTCAGCCGTAACTTTCACCAATTCTTTTCCAGCTACAGCCGCCTTGAGCTTCGGATCCGCGTCTAGTTCTTTGTTGCGCGCCTTCTCTGATCCGGGCAGCGTCAACCGAAGTGGCGAATGTATGAATTGATGAAAAGATGTGTCGGGAGTTGTTTCTGTCTTGGAGTTGTACTCAGGCTCATTCGCATTGACAGGCTTTTGACTCAACGCCAAACCGGCAACTTGTGCGTCCGGGTTGAAATCTTTCTCGAGCAGGTACTGATTGGTTTGAGAATCCTTAACAAACACTGCTCCTTCGTTGTACGCCTGAGCATACTTAATGTCGTAAGCCAGATACGCATTTCGCGAAGCAAGTTCGGGGGAGAGTCCCCGGCGGATGCTGTACACAAAATCATTAGCTGTGATCGGATCGCCGTTGGACCACCGTCCATTCCTGCGCATGTGAAACACAAACTCCGACGAATCGTTGTTGATGTCCCAGCGCTCTGCTAAAGCTGGAATCGGTTCCAGAGTCTTTGGATCGTACTCGACGAGGCCTTCGTACAGGGCCATGTAGATGCGAGCTTCTGGTTGTCCTGAACTTACGGGTGGGTCGATCGATTCTGGTTCATCACCAGTCACGTACCGAAGGATGTTTTGTTCCGGAGGAGTCGTCTTCCCGAAAAAGATCTCGTTCTTCGCCGAAGCAATGCAGCCCACCAGAGCGAGCGCAAAGACCGCGATTGTGAAACCGAGTCCTATTCTTTTCGTATGTCCGATCATCAGGAACCTCCTGTCGGCTCGCGCCCTTTAACTGCTTACCGACTTTCTTCATGAGGAAACTTTCGTACAGGGCTCAGAAGGTTAACCCTGATCTTTAAAGGAGAGAATTGTTGAGTCCACCCAATGCAAAATTATCACGCGCGATTAATGCCAATCAAGAGATTGCCTTGCCTTTTTGGAGTGCGGTGGCAAGCGCAGCGCGACACCGCTTTGGATTCTTGAGTGGTTCTACCAACGTGAACTGAAACCGCACTGCAATCCAAAGCGGTGTCGCGCTGCGCTTGCCACCGCACTCCAAAGTAGCCATCACGGCTCATCGCGGTTGCTCTGTCCACGCTATATCTATCTTCACAGCTTTCAAAGAAGGCGCATCAAGCACGTTCGAATTGAACCCGACAACATATGGCTTCACCAACGCATACGATGAAGCAAAGTAGATGGGAACTGCTTTTAACTGGCGCAAGGCCTGCTCCTCTGACTCAATCGGCTCACCAACCTTGTCGTCGGCAACTCTGCGCCGTGGCTCTTCATTAAGCGTAGCGACACGCTCCTCAGATTGAGCTGCCACCAAAGGTTCATGCCGAAATATCATCTTGATGTTAGTCAGTTCATCGGTCGTCTGCATCACCAAGCCACGTCGCACGATATCGTAATCACCGGCTCTAATCGCAGCTTCATATTCATCCCACGGCTTCATTTCTATTTCGGTCTCGATATTGAGGTTTGTTCGCCACATCGCTGCGATCGACTGGGACACTATTCGCTGCTGCTGGTTGCGATTGATGAGTAGCCGTATCTTCGGAAAGCCCCGTCCGTCGGGATAACCCGCTTCCGAGAGGAGTTGGCGTGCACGGGCAATGTCCTTTTCCAGAAGATCTGCTTTACTTACCACAGGCTTGTTGGATTCAGTCATTTGTTCCGGAAGGAACTTCTTAGCAGGTTCGGTTGACCCTCCCATTTCAGCCTGGCTGATGCGATCGCGATCAATCGCAATACCCAACGCCTCGCGAACGCGAACGTCGTCAAATGGCGAATGACGAGTGTTGAAGCTGTAGTAGGTCAACGCTCCATACGTCGCTCGCCGAAAATCCTGAAATGGGGCCAGAAGCTTTATTGCGAGTGGCTCAAATGCGGCATTCGTCACGGCGTCTACTTCTCCGTCGCGATAAGCAGCAAGGGCAGACTCCGCGTTGGCCGAATTCACAAAAGTAACGCGGTCCAAACTCACATCATTCTTACCCCAATAGTTGTTCGCGCGCTCAAGTGAGACTTGATCAGCTTCGGTAGTTGAGATTTGGAACGCACCATTTGATACGACATCAGCCGCGGTGATCCTTTTCAAGGAATCGTCATTGATTTTTACAGGACGAAAGACCGGATGAGCTACGAGCGAAGGAAAGTTCAGATCAGGCCGTTGTAAATGCACACGCAGCACCCGTTCATTGACGGCTTCGGCGCCAAACCTGAGGCGCTTCCCGGCAGGGCGCCGTGGAGTTGCATCAGATCGTTTTTGATTCTCAGTTCTTGTTGTTGGTTGCGAACTAGAAAGCGACGGAGCTGCGACTCCCTCAATGTTCTGCAAGAGCTCTGTGTGAGGAGCTAGATCGCCAAGGCGCGCAGTTCGCTGCCATGAGTAAATGAAATCCTGCGCTGTAACAGGCTCACCGTTTGACCAGCGCGCATCATTACGTAAATAGAAAGTCCAAACCTTGCCATCGGGAGACGACTCCCAACTGGTTGCCACTGCTGGAATCGGTTTGAGCGTGCGCGGATCATATTCCGTTAGTCCCTCAAAGATCGCTCTGATCACATCAGTATCAGGCGGCGCCGCGGCAAAAGCAGGATCGAAAATCTGCGGCAAGCCACCATCGCTCCAGCGAAACTCCTGCTGCTTTGGAATATCGACGCGGCCGTAGTAGCGGACACCCACTTCGTTGGTGAAGCAGCCCGTATGACTGATGGCCAGCAGCGACAACAAGAAAGCTGCTAAGAGAATTTTTGGGGATAACCTTCTGATGCTACGACCTCGTCTAAATTCGGCTAATGCACTGTGGGATTCTGGGGCGTCCCTTTTTTTAAACAATACAGAACCGGGAGTGATAGCGACCGGATGTTATGCTCAGCTGGCATGAGTAAGCGTTGAGCATAGCATCCGGTCGCTATCGCTCCCGGTTCTGTATTCGAGCCAATTCTTGTAACTCACGATAGACCGTTTCGGTCAGACGACGAGTCTCGTCAAAGCCATCTGACGTGTCGATTCGATAGTCAGCGAATTTCAGTTTCTCTTCCTGCGGCATCTGAGAACTTATTTTGCGCAGGGCTTCCTCACGTGAGATCGCCTCGCGAGCCATCAATCGTTCCAACTGAATTTCAGGCTGGCAATGCACGACGATCAGTTTATCGAATCGTTTGTAGCCGCCGGACTCAATCATCAGCGCCGCATCAACAACGGCAATGCCCTGAGGCTCCCGCGATTCCCACTCTCGAATCTGTTGATCCTGACGGTCGATAATCAATGGATGCAGAATCCGATTCAGAAGTTCGCGTTTAGCCTCATTGCCAAAAACGATAGAACCGAGTTTCTTTCGATCCAACGAGCCGTCGTCTGCAAGCACATCTGCTCCAAATGCATCAACCACAGCTTTGAGACCTGCCGAACCTCGTGAGACTACCTCACGCGCCGCTGCATCAGCATCCATGGTGTGACACCCGAGTTCTCGCAGAACGCTCGTGACGAATGACTTGCCTACGGCAATTGATCCCGTCAGACCTACTCGTAACATCTTGTGCAATGGAACGCTCAGTTGGATTGAGTGATGCGCGACGACTCAACCACCTTGTTGCCGGCGGCGCTTCGCGGCCTTCAAAGTATTGCTCATCAGCATCGCGACAGTTAAAAGACCAACCCCGCCCGGCACCGGCGTTAGTTTTCCCGCAACGGCTGCGGCTTCACTTGGATTAACGTCGCCCACCAACGTGTAGCCACGCTTCTCTATGGTATCGAGCCGTTTTTGAAGGTCGGAACCGAACAGCATTTGGGCCACGCCGGGGTCGTCGACCTTGTTCATGCCGACATCGATAACAATTGCACCGGGCTTGATGTGTTCTCCCCGAATGAATCCGGCCCTGCCAATCGCCACTACCAATATGTCAGCCTGTCGTGTGACTGCCGGTAGGTCTCGCGTTCGTGAATGACAGATCGTTACCGTGGCGTCAGCCTGCAACAGTAACTGTGCCATCGGGCGACCTACGATCTGACTGCGACCCACCACGCAGGCGTTTGCGCCGCGAATGGCGATATCGTTGCGAGCTAATAGCTCCATGATTCCTGCTGGCGTGCACGGAACGAATGTTGGCTGGCCCATTGCCAACTTGCCTACGTTCATCGGATGAAATCCATCTACATCCTTAGTTGGATCGACGGCTTCAATGACGATTGCTTCGTCAACACCGCGTGGAAGTGGCAATTGGACCAGGATGCCATCTATGTCGTCGCGATTGTTTAATGAGGAAACCAGATCCAGCAACTGACGACTTGTAGTTGAGGCTGGGAGCGCATGATGTTCGGACTTGATCCCGACTTCTTCACTGGCCCGGATCTTATTCTTGACGTACACCTCCGATGCAGGATCATCGCCGACGCGCACAGCCGCTAAAGCTGGTTTCCATCCCTCAGCTACCGAGATCCGAGCAATCTCCGCAGCCACTTCCTGCTTGATCTGTTCAGCAACTGCTCGCCCATCGAGGAGCAAGGATTCTGATGTGGTTTTTCCTTCGGAAGACATGAGTGCGCACTCTAAACTAACAACCTACAAATGTCAGTACCGCCCGCGGTAGCGGGTGGATCTTTATCCCTAATTGGCAATCTTAGGATCCACCCGCTACCGCGAGCGGTACTGACATTTGTGCATTCATCCTGTTCCGATGATAATTCAAATCGTGAGATTTAGAAGAAACTCGGTCTTACTTGTTTTTGCGACAGCATTCAACCTCTCAGTCGGAGCGTTCTTCCCCCCACAAGCAAACGCACAAACCCCTCAGGCGCGGCACCAGTACATTATCAGCGCGATCGATTCCGGCAATATTCAGTCGGCTATCAACGAACTCCGCACGCTCCGCAGCTCAGACGCCAAGACATTTGAGCTGAATAACTATGACTACTTATTGGCGCGACTCTCCGAACGAGCCGGTGACACCGCCAACTCACTCGCCAACTATGAATCGGTAGTAGCACGAAAATCACTAGTTGCTTCGTACGCGCTTTGGCACTTGGCTCAGATGGCGCGACGTTCCGGCGATCTGGTTCTTGAAAGAGGGCGACTGCGACAGTTCCTTGTCAGTACTCCCGCCAGCCCGCTTCGGGAAGCTGTCATGCTGCGTCTGGGCGAAAGCTCGCTTGAAAGTGCTGATTATGAGGCGGCTGTTGCGGCGCTTCGGCCTCTCACTGCGTCTTCAAAAGTAAGCCTGTCGCGGGAAGCTCTGACGTTAACAGCCCAGTCGCTGCTGCGCAGTGGCAAGCAGGATCAGGCACGTGACATATTCAGTCGTTTACTGATGCAGATGCCGGATGCTTCTCGACCGGATGACTTTGCGCTGGAGTCAGTCAAAGCTCTTGATGCGCTGAACTCAAACCGGACTCAACTTACAGAAGCCGATCATCTGCTGCGCGCTTCGATTTATCACTTTAATCGCGACTTCAACGGAGCTCGAGTCCATTACCAGGCAGTCGTGGATTTGAATTCTCAAAGTGCCGCTGTTCCGAATGCACTCTATCAAATCGGCCGCAGCTATTTTCAGCAAGGGCAGTACGATGAAGCGTTGAAATACCTACAGCGCGTTACTAACGAGTTTCCCAATAGCTCGAGTGCTCGTGATGCAACCACTTTCACTGCGGGCACTTACAACCGATTGAAGCGAACTGATGATGCGCTTGCTGCTTATCGATCTTTCATTGCGCGCTTTCCTGAGGATCAGAATCTCGAGCGAACTTATCTGAACATCATAGATGCGCTACATGAAGCGAGACGCTACAAGGAAGCGCTCGATTGGGTCAGGCAGACTCGCGCGAGATTTCCGAATCAACTTGTTTCAACTCTCGCCCTGTTTGCGCAGACGAGAATACATCTGGCACAGAGTTCGTGGGCGGATGTTGTTTCCGATGTAGACGAACTCAGAAAAGTTTCAGATTTGGGTGGCGCAAGAGTTCCGGGTGGGACGACGCTAGCCGAAGTCACTTTCCTGCAAGCATTCGCTTTGGAGCAGATGGGAAAAGCTGGTGAAGCAATCGAGCGATACCTGTCAATTCCCGACGGACGGAATGAATATTACGGACAACTGGCTACTGCACGTCTGCAAAGCTTCAACGCGTCTGCCAAGAACGTACTAATCCGATCGCGTGAGCAAGCGCTGCGACAGACTGCGCAGGCGCAGGTTGAGCAGGAACAATTCGCAGGTGCTTTAGCGAGTGTTCATTCAGGCCTGCGATTGTCGGCCGATCAATCCCGCGGCGAATGGCTCAAGCTTGTGCGCGAAATCTACGGCAAGGTGCCGACTTACCAAATGCCGGTGCCTCAACTGATCAGCCTGGGCCGAAAGGATGTAATGGCGACGCCTCCCGACCTTACAACAAACAAGTACACAGCAGCGAGCGAACTGTTTTTTCTGGGCCTCTATGATGAGGCTGTGCCGGCGTACTCGGCAGAAACGTCAACTAAGAATGCGGCAGCAAACTTATCTGCGCCAAAAACAGCCGGCACCTCAGCTTTTTCTAATACTGACTACACTCTCGCAGTAATGGCAGTTCGAGGCGAAGAAGCGAGCATTGCCGTCCGGTTTGCAGAGCGACTTTGGAAACCCATTCCCGCAAACTTTGTAATCGAAATCGCACCTCCACAGTTGGTAGAGCTGCTCTATCCGGTATCGTTTATTGATTCACTTATAAATCACACTTCAACGCGCGGCATCGATCCAAGACTTGTTTTGTCAATTGCCAGGCAGGAATCACGTTTTCAGACAGACGCAAAGTCGGTCGCGGCGGCTCGCGGTATGATGCAGTTCATACCCGAAACCGCGAATGAGGTTGCAAAACAGGTTGGGAAGACCGACTTCCAACAAGAGCAACTCTACAATCCGGACACAGCGGTGTTGTTTGGTTCTGAATACCTCGCTTCCCTTTTCAAAAAGTTCTCGTCGGAGGAGGCGGTTGCCGCAGCCTACAACGGTGGGTCTGACAACGTGAGCCGCTGGATCGACCGATCTCGTTCGACTGAACCGGCGCGTTATGTTTCGGAGATCGGCTTTGCTCAAACCAAAGATTACGTCTTTCGTGTAATGACCAATCTTCATGCTTATCGACAGCTCTACAATTCAAAACTGCAAAGGCAATAATCATCAATGAAGTTTCGTAACTACGCGCTTCTTTATTTCTTACTGGTAATCGTTGGCGTTTACACATGTGCCTGTAGCCTCTATGGAAGTGACAAACGCTTCGAGCGCTCCGGAAATGAAAAGCGTTATGAACTAAAAGGGAAAGTTGTATCGGTGGACAAAGTTAATCAGATGGTCAGTGTGTCTCATGAAGACATTAAGGATTACATGCCGGCGATGACTATGCCGTTTACTCTTCGTGACGCCTGGCCTTATGACGTGCTTAAGCCTGGCGATCTGATTTCAGCCACGCTGATAGTCGATGGACCACGTTCATGGCTCGAAGATGTGATCGTTACGCAAGAAACTACCGATAGCGAAGCGATAAGAGAAGCAGGTGGTATCCCTGAAGCCACAGCTGGCGGCGAAGTTCCCAACTATGGGCTGGTTAATCAGGACGAAAAGCCGATCAAGATTCACGATTATCGCGGCAAGACATTGGTTCTCACGTTCATCTACACGCGCTGCCCGCTTCCGGAATATTGCACCTTGATGAGCAATAACTTCGCGGACATTAATCAGGAACTTAAGAAACAACCGGAGCTATACAACCAGAGTCACCTTCTGAGTATTTCGATCGATCCGGAGTACGACAAGCCAGCGGTATTGAGAAGTTACGGTGCGGCCCATACTGGAAACTACTCAGATGAGAAGTTTGATCATTGGGAATTTGCGGGAGGAACAAAGGATCAGGTCAAAGGGATCGCGCAGTACTTCGGTTTGCGGTACTACGAAGACAAGGATCAAATCGTTCACGGTCTACGGACGGTAGTCATTCAACCAGACGGTAAGATCTACAAGGTCTACAGCGGTAACGAATGGAAGCCGGAACAAATCGTATCTGACATCTCATTCCTAACTCACAAGCACTAGGTAAACGTGAATCCCGTAATGGGCTTTCGGCTCTGCCCTCTGGACTTGAGGATGCGGCTCCACCCTTCCGGTCAAGTGCTCACGAAAGAGTCTTTGGGCTTCGCCCTCTGGACTTGAGGAAGCGGCTCTGCCCTTTCGGCATCGCGTAAAAGAATTGCTGTGCCCCGCCCTTCGGACTTGAGGAAGTGGCTCCGCCCTTCCAGCCGCGCTTCAAAAGAATCATTGGGCTTCGCCCTCTGGACTTGAGGAAGTGGCTCCGCCCTTCCGGCATCGCGTAAAAGAATTGCTGGGCTCCGCCACACGATGGCGAGATCGATCAGCTTATACCCTTGATCTTCTTGATCTCCTCTGTAAGAACTGGAACCGCCTCGAACAAGTCTCCAACGATTCCATAGTCTGCGATATCGAAGATAGGAGCTTCGGGGTCTTTGTTGATGGCGACAATCGTGTTCGAGTTCTTCATTCCCACAAGGTGTTGAATGGCACCCGAGATTCCGAGTGCAACATAAAGTTTTGGCGCGACCGTCTGTCCTGAGGATCCAATCTGACGATCGATCGGCAACCATTCAGCGTCGCAAATGGGTCTCGAGGCGGCAATATCGCCGCCGAGTGCTTCCGCTAACTTTTCTGCCAAAGCGATATTCTCTTTGCTCTTGATTCCCCGTCCAATCGCTACAATTATGTCCGCCTTCGAAAGATCAACCGCAGCCTTCACTTCCTGGAACGGCGCTTCAGGAACCATACGAACGTCCTTTACCTCGACATCCATTTTTTCCACGGATACGCCACTTCCCTTCGCCGCCTGGTCCGGACGATAAGCACCTGACTGAAAAGTAGCGAATACCGGAGCGCTGTCGTCCGACACCACATCGGCGTCAATCTTTCCCAGAAAGATGCGACGAGTAAACGTGATGTTCCCATCGGCAACTTGAGCACGCACGCAGTCGCTGATCAATCCTTTTTGAAAACGCGCCGCGAGCTTAGGAGCGTAATCGCGCACGAGATACGTGTGCGGCATGACGACTACTTGAGGATCGGTCTGGCGAATCACCGCTTCCATCGCATCCGTATATGCATCAGGTGTGTACTGCGCGAGTTTCGCATGTTCAGCGTAGATAACCTTCGCAAGATCGTACGCTGCAACCTCGTCCGCAATCGCCGACATTCCTGACCCGAGCACTACAGCACTAACAGGTTGCTGCAAAGCCTTTCCTAAGCTTTGCGCGGCAGCAATCGCCTCAAGAGACGTTCGATTCAGGACGCCGTCGCGATGTTCGATAAAAACAAGAATTCCATTGCTCATCTGTATTTTGTTTACGAGTGCTAAATCACGCGCGCTTCAACATGGAGTTTCTCCGCGAGGGCAGCAGCCCCAGCTTTCGCGTCTCCGTCACCCAGGAACTGAGTCTGCTTACTCTTCTGCGGGAAATAGATCTTCTGGATTTTCTGGTGGGATGGTCGACCAACAGCTTCCGGCGCTGGTGTGATCTCTTTTATCTCTTTCTTCTTCGCCGCCATGATTCCCTTCAAAGTGGCGTAGCGGATCTGGCTAATGCCGGATTGGATGGTTAATAACGCCGGAGTGGGCAGCGTGTACCATTGATACCAACCACTCTCGAGTTCCCGCTTCACTCGCAGTTTCTCAGGCGACGCATCAACTTCAATCACAATCGTTGCGTGCGGCAGTCCGAGTAACTCAGCGACGATCACTCCTGTCTGTGCATAACCATAGTCATCTGACTGCAGGCCAGTCATGATCAAATCCGGCTTCTCATCCCGTATTGCATCGGCAATCGCGGATGCGGCCGCATAGGGTGAAAGGTGCGTAAGGTTATCGCCCACGATATGAAGTGCTCGGTCTGCGCCACGTGCTAGTGCGTCTTTGATTACGCTCTTCACGCGTTGAGGGCCCATCGAACAGACAATTACTTCACCACCGATCTTCTCTCTAACTCGAAGTGCCTCTTCCAACGCGTACCCGTCGGACTCATTTACCTCGAACGACAGATCGTTTTCTTCGATCCAGGTTCCTTCTTTGTTAATGCGCAGAATCGCGTCTTTGTTCGCGACCTGCTTCATTAGGACGATGATTTTCATTAGTTGCTAATAACGGTCTTGGGTCTTTGGTCTTTGTCAGTTGTGCGTAGTCCGTTGTCGAGGGCTCTAGTGTTGCTTCGTGTGATTTCGTGGATCGTATTCAGTTTCGATCCTCCAAACGATCCACGAAATAACACGAACTACAACCAATGCCCGTAATTACCTTGGCCACAGACAACGGAGTACTGACAAAGACCCAAAACCAAAGACCAAAGACGGTTTTACTCTTCGTACCTCTTGAACATGAGCGCTGAGTTGGTGCCACCGAAACCAAAGCTATTTGAAAGCGCATAGTTGACGGCAGCTTCACGCGGCTCGTTAGGAACGTAATCCAGGTCGCACTCCGGATCAGGGTTGAAGT
>JBKPAL010000173.1:0-8301 GCA_046726395.1 Acidobacteriota bacterium | reverse complement strand
GCAGCGAGTGAGCATTTTCCGCTGTCAAGAGCAATGTCGTGTCGCACTTGCCACGATGGGAGGAGATCTTTTGGTGGTGATTTGGCCTTTAAGGAGTGTCGCCGCTGCCACATCGGATCAACCTTCCGGATGGGAATGTAGTCGTAGAGCACATCGTGCCAGTAGGGATGCCGCTGCGTGTGATGAGGTCAGTACCACCTCGCGGGGTAGAAGCTGTGAAAAATTGGGCTGCTAAAGGACAATCCGCGACATTGATTAATTCGCAGGTCGGGAAGGGGCGGGCGGAACCCAATCTTATTAGAAACTGGCAGTCAGGAAGGGGGCAAGCGGAATCAGGTTGAGTACTGAAAATGTAATTGAGTCCCGCTTGCCCCCTTCCCGACCTGCCAATTTCAGTGCCTTGATTGATGGGTCTGACAAGGTCAGTGCCACCGCGCGCGGTAGTGGGTGGATCGCTCGGCTAGACGCAACAGTGAGATCATGGTGTCAGTACCACCGCGCGGTAGCGGGTGGATTGGTCGGAAACTCAATTCTATTGACTCGGGTGAAACCGGATATCTAATATGGTTCTCGCGTTCATCGAACGCCCCCATCGAACACTCTCCATCGCAACCTGCATATCAATCAAATTCGAGGAAACTGATGAGGAAACTAATTTTCTTGATTACTATCTTGGGTTGTCTCGCACTTAGCGTCATAGCCCATGTCAGCAGCGCCGGCCAGGACTTACCAAAAGAAAGCAAGACGCAGCCGAAAGAAGTGACACTTAGTAAGGACAGCCAATCAGACAAGTATGGAGAGGTACCATTTAATCACGAGAATCATGCCACTAAGATGTACAGCGTCGATGGAAAGAGCGTGATTCTTTGCGTGGAATGTCACCACACCGACCAACCAGCGGCGGGATTGAAAGCACCCTTGAAAACCTCTGAGCGAGACGTAGTCTTGACTGCGGCAGTTTTGGAAGACGCTGCTTCAAAGCCGGTGAAGTCCTGTCGCAACTGTCACCTTCAAGTCGGCGATGATAGTGCTCCAATGCCGGCTGTTACTTACCCTGATAAGCCTGGACCGACAAAACTCACTAATGAAGTCGCTTATCACATGAACTGCAATATCTGTCACGACAAAGCACTCGCCGCCCGACCGGCATTAAAAGGTAAGGCATATGGATCCAATGATTGCCTTCCGTGTCATAAGCCGGTCAACTAAACCTATCTCACCTGAGCGAGCAGTTGCGGATTCCAATGCCGTTTGTCCTTCACGTGTTGCACGTGACATGACGTGCAGTTGGGTTTGTTACTCGCGATCAAAACACGATTAGTTCCGGGCGCAATCTTTCCATTATGGCAAGACGCGCATGTGGTCCGTGGCGTCTCCCGGTCGATGGGATTAAAGCTGATGTGACAGCTCGAGCACGATAGCTCGCCCTCCGCATTCGCCTTCAGACCTTCAGTACTCTTAACGCGGTGAACATGCAGAGCATGAAATTGTTTGCTGCGCCACTGCTCATCGCTGTCCGCCGGCAGCCGTTCGATCGCGATCTCCTTCAGCGACCAATCGCTCTCGTTCAGTCCGTCCCATTTCCATTTTCCATTTACAACCGGATACCCAAACGTGTCGCCATGCGGAGTAGCGACTGTTCGTCCGTTGAACGTATTTCTATTTCGATCGTTGTGACATGCGACACAACTTGCCAGTGCTGCCTCGGTTGCACTGAAGTTCACTCCACGATGTTCTGCATGGCACGTTACACATCCGATGCCGGCGGCCGCGTGAGGTTCGATAACCGTAGCGACAAAAGTTTCCGTTTGGTGACATGAGGCACAACGGCTCTCCATGCTTCCCGAAAGAGAGTGGCAGTTTGTGCACGTTTCACCGTTTGCTTTAACAGCGAGTGGTGGAAAAACGTTCAATTCACTTTTCGCATGTGCAAGCGCAACCGGAGCCGGTGAGAAAGCGTCCATGTAGAAATAGATGGCAGCAAGGGCGAGTAGTACGACCAGCACAGTGGCCCAGATAAAGAAAGATCCCGGCCAACGAGACGCCAGGTCGGTAGTTGCTGTCCAATTGAACTGAGCCTTGCCGGATCGTCTTTGGCTTTTCGGAAACAGCGGCGAAGGCTTAATCATCTTGCCGGCCTCGCGTATGCGCTTGTCCCAGAAAATATCTAAAGCTTTGGTGCCGACGATGGGAGCTGCCCGTGGTTTTGCACGCTGCTTCTTCAGTTCATCTGAAAGTCTCGTTGTCAGAATATCAGCATCACTTACGTCCGCAGCAGCAGCACTCATTCCGATGCGCAGCGAGACTCTCAGAATCAGACTCTCGTCGCCGGTGTCGACATCGATCTTGAATGGCCCAATCTCCAATTCATCGCCAGGAGCCAGGGCCTCGTTTCCGCTGATGGCGCTCCCGTTCATGATCACCGGATTCGCGGGTCGTAAATTGAAGATGTAGTAGTTCGAATCAATAAACTTTACGCCTGCTTGCGCGCGAGAAACTGAGGGGTGATTGAGCGACAATTCACACTGCGGCAGCCGACCGATAAGCAGGCCTTCCGAGAGAATACTCAGCGGATCGAGTAGCAGATCCTCACGAATGATGATGTAGCTATTGGCCATCGCTTAAGCGAACGAGCCTATCGCACTGCAAAGTAGGCCACCTGAATGATGTGAACAATCATGAGTGCCAACATTAGAGAGGTTGCAAGCACGTGAGGTGGAATCCAGATGTGAAGCGCTCGATGTAACAAGATCAGCGCGTCCACTCGACGCAACGTAACCGCGGTTTCGACTGCCTTTGTTAGTTGACTCCGTTCATCGTGGGTTGCCAAGCGTGTGAGTCGTTCCTTGAACTCTTCACGCGAACGAGCCAGCAAAGTGGTCAGTGCCTCTCGTCGAATAACCTGCTGCCAAAGGAAACCGAACGTAAGAAAACGCTTCGTGACTCGTCCTTCTATCTCCTCATGAACCCATCCTGTACTGCCGTTCAAGAGTTTATCGAATTCCTGTTGCAACTCTTCGCGACGCCCGACTAGATCTTCGATCAGCAGCGGTTCTCCCTCGATGCTGGTCATAATTCGAGGTCCAAAGGAGTAAGAGAAAATCCCGAATATTCCGGTGCCAATCACAAAACAGAAGCTTACGTAGAGCGATGTAGTTAAGAGACCCCCGGTGTGTGATCCAGCGTGCAGTAGCAACACGACAGCAGCCAATGCTCCGAGATAAACATGGACGAGCATCCAGTAACGCAACGCGCCTGCACGTCGTCGATAAATCTGCTTTCGAATCGGGTAGGTCATTACTGCGACTGTGCCTCCCAGACCTACCAAGCCAGTCAGCCAACGCATGGTCAACCAACTTCCCACGACTGGCCGATTGAAACCGTATTCAGCGAGCGCCCAAATGCTCGCGACTGCAGCGAGGACAGTCAGCAGAAGACCGCCCGCCCGCAACGAAGTACTCAACGGATCGCTTTCATGAATGTTCCGCCCCAGCGCGTGAGTCTGATCACGAAAGATCAAACCCTGTGTGCTCGCGATCTCCGGAAAATACGTGAGCGGATCAACCCTCAACAGAGCCCCGGTCGGACAGTTCTCTTCACAAGAGTAAGCCTGGCGCTGAGACTTACCGCGATTAGGCGGATTCAGCGGAGTGTGCTCACAAAGATTGCACTTGATGGCAACTACATCATCGGAAGGTGCAAGCGTTTCGACGAACTCAGGTGCGGCGAGGCTCAGTTTGCGCTTTAAAGTGCCAAACAGATCGAATTCGATTACTGCTCCGTCGTTGCGCGGCATCATCGTAATCGCATCGTACGGACATTGAGTCGCACAATCGAAACAACCGATACATGTTTTCGGATCGATATCTACATGGCCTCGTGGATCACGGAAGATAGCACCCGTCGGACAGCCGGTCAGACATTCCGGATCTTTGCAATGCATGCAGACCTGTGGCGACAGAATGTGTTGCGTGTCTCGATCACCGATTCTCGGCGGCCTCGAGATATGAATCCCACGTCTTAACAATCTCGACTGGCCATGCACTTTATGACAAGCAAAGGAACAATTGCCGCAGCGAACGCAGAGATCCATATCCATCACAAGTAGGTTCTCACCGTCTACGATTCCGGTGGCTATCTCTTCCTCGGCAGATGCCAGCGCCCGTAGGTCAACTTTCTCGATAGCTGGTGGATCATCGTCAACGTCTGAAAAGGCTTCGAATGCGGCTAAGAGATGTTGTCGCAGATCAGGATCAGCGGCGAGTGGACCGACGGGTACCTCCAAGACTTCGGAGCGTGCCATGAGTGACGCAGTGAACTTCCAACGCTCGTTTTGAGTTGCGCCTTCGAGACCCAGACAGTTACCAGCACCAAGAAAATCTGCACCGATGCTTTCTCCGGCGCCTAAGACAATGCCGGTGGCAGCCGCGTCGACCGGCACACCACGGACACGCCTCACCCAGCCACTGCGGATAAGGAAGACTTTCTCGATTGGCCGATCTTCCTCACAAAGGACATGATGCTTGCCATAAACACTGAATTTCCCTATCTCTCGCAGTTTCTTTAGGGTTGCTGCGCTTGCCCCATCAGGAAGAATTTGCGTGAGGTCCTCCATAACTCGACCGAAGCCATGGCTGCGATACGTCTCGTCGAGAACTTGTCCAAACTTCGGGAGCTTACGCAGGAGGCGCAGTGCGGGACGGGTTAGTTCGAGCACGTTAGCTGCACCATCTTTGGGAACGCTGATGGTCGCGTTACGTTCGACACCGGCGAGTACGGCCATCTCTCCAAAACATGTTCCTGGTTGCAGACGACTAATGAGCCGTTGGCCGCCGGTGCCATCGTCGATGTGGACATCAAGCGAGCCATTCACAGAGATGTAGAACGTATTTCCACCCCACTCGCCTTGCCGCATGATCGTTTCGCCACCCTGAAAGGCGAGCATCTTCACGTATGGACCGACACGTTTGCCGTTGCCGTAGTCGCGACCCTGAACAATGACTTCGAGATCGGAAGCATTCTTTAGTTTGCCGTTCTGTTCGAGGAAGAGTTCAGAGGTAAGTTCGAGATTCTTGAGAGCGGAGAGCAGCGAGTCGGGATCGATGATCTCGCGAGACATGGAGTTTTTATACTACGTACGACTTGAAAGATAAATAAGTATTTCGAGACTTAGGCTCAACGAGTCAGTACCATCTCGCGGTAGCGGATGGATCGACCTGATGACCGGACTGTTATGTGTAGCCTATCGATCCATCCGTTACCGCGAGATGGTACTGACTCGCTAACTCGACGCTTGTGTGTTGCCGACGAATCCATTGCAGATCATCAATTTCCTTGACCGTCTCGTTCATCTAATGTAGAAAACTTTTGTTGGCTTCCCGGCGAAAAATTCGTCAACATTAGCCAACAAGGAGAAGTACCAGTTCAGATCAACATGCCATCGGATTCACTTTATTCCCTTCCGCTCGAACAACAAGTAGGACAATTCTTCTACATAGGGCTTCCGGGTACTGAACTCGACGCCGAAACGCGTGCGCTAATCACCGAGGTTCAGCCGGGCGGCATCATCATCTTTGGTCGCAACGTCGCCAGTCCCGAGCAGTTGAGAAATCTGCTGGACGGGGTCCGCGAACTGCTTCCAATTGAGCCTTTGTTCGGCATCGATCAGGAAGGCGGTCTCGTGGATCGGCTCCGCAAGATCTTCACGCCAATGCCCTCGGCGCGAACAATCCGCCAACACGGTGATCTGGCGGGAGCTCGCGCACTGGGTCGTATAAGCGGCGAAGTGCTCAGCATCCTGGGCTTCAACATGAACTTCGCCCCCGTCATGTCAATCATGACAGAGGAGCGCGACCTGCTTTCCAACGGTCTTTATTCACGTTCTTTCGGTCGGTCACCGGGCGAGGTGCTGGGATACACAACCGTCTATCTCCGCGGTCTTCAGGGGACAGGGTTAATCGGGTGCCTCAAACACTTTCCAGGAATCGGTGCGGGTGAAGTTGACTCCCATGAACAGATGCCGGTCGTTTCGCTGACTCAAGAGGATCTGATTGCACAAGACCTCGCACCGTACATCGAACTTTTTGGGCGCCGTGATGACCGCGTTCGATGTGTGATGGTTAGTCACGGCGGCTTTCCCAACATCGACATCAGGAAAGAGATGACGGGCGGGCTGTTGGAACCTGCATCACTCAGCCACAACATAGTTACCCGGCTGCTGCGCGAGGAGCTCGGTTATCAACACCTGGTTGTAACAGACGACCTGGAGATGGGCGCGATCGCCAAGCATTGTGAGATCGAAGCTGCTGTCGTACGTGCATTCATGGCTGGCGAAGACATGTTGTTGATTTGTGCGCACCCGGAAATCATCAGGCGTGGTTACCATTCGTTACTTCGGGTGGCTCGCGACGGCAAACTTCCTAAGGACAGAATGCGTGCTTCATTGAAACGCATAGCCGCCATCAAGGGAATCGTAAAGCCGCCCCTTCCTTTCAATCGGCAACGCATTGAACAGCTCTCCGCCGAAACTGCGAAACTCAACGAAAAACTTAACTACCGTTACGGAGGCACAATTTGATGCCGCGGTATCGATTGGCACTTCTGCTCGCGGCTCTAATGCTAACCGCGATCGTTCTACCGGCGTGTCGTAACAAGAGCAACTCATTCGTGATCGCACTGGGTGACAACATCCGCACCATCGATCCGATAGGATCTCCATCAGTCGACGCCGCGAGCGAGCGGGTCCGCACCCTCATGTTCAATTCGCTGGTGAAGAAGAACGAGAAGTTCGATTACGTAGGCGAGCTCGCTTCGGACATTCAACGATCAGACGACGGCCTCGTCTACACCTTTAATTTACGAGATGGCGTCAAGTTTCAAGATGGACGACTGTTCACGTCGGCGGATGCTAAATACACGTTAGACCTTGTTTTCTCCAGCACCTTCGCTAAGTCTGCTAGCTTCTACGAGGGCTCGGGCGCAGACAAGAAAAGCTACATAAGAAGTGTAGAGACGCCCGATGGCAAGACGCTGGTTGTTACGCTGACAAAACCCTGGACAGGCCTGCTCTCGAATCTCGTGCCTGTCGCGATCATTCCAAAAGACAGCTACGAATCGCAGAAGACTCATCCACTTGGTACTGGCTTCTACAAGTTCCTCAGTTATGACAGTTCACAACAGGTATTGGAACTGGAGGCGTTTCCGGATCATTGGGAAGGTCCCACAAAGATTCAAAGACTGCGGGTCCGCGCAATTAGCGACCCCAACGCGTTGCAAGCCGAGCTCAGATCGGGAAGAGTTGACCTCGCTCCTTTACCGACCAGCCTTTCTCCAGATGCGATCAAACTGCTCGGCCAGGATCCGAAGTTACAGGTGCTGCAATTCCCTGGCTCAAACGTTAACCTGCTGACCTTCAATACTGCTCAGCCTCCGTTGGACAATGTGAAGGTGCGCCAGGCGATCGCGCACGCGATCGATCGCGAGAGCATGATTCGTGATCTGTTGCTGGGACAGGCAAAGATCGCTCACTCCATCCTGCCTGAAGAATCATGGGCATACACACCGGGTCAGATCTATACCTACGATCCCGCGCGGTCGAAAGCTCTCCTCGACGAGGCTGGATTCAAGGACCCAGACGGAGATGGCTCACAGATGCGGTTCGCAAAACCGCTTGTGTTCAAGGTGTCGGGAAGCAGCGTGGCAGCGAAGAATTATGCAGGCGTCATTCAGAATTATTCGAAGGGAGTAGGTCTTCCAGTTTCAATTGAAACTGCAGAGTTGAACACGCTCTTCGATCAGCTTCGCACAGGGCAATTCCAAATCACGTATGGTCAATGGGTGGGAGGAAATCAGGATCCGATTTTCTTCAAGGACCTCTTTGCTACGTCAGAAATCCCAACGCAGGAGCGAGCGGCAAGAAATCGCAGCCGCTACAGCAACAAAGAGCTGGACAAACTGATCGAGGAGGCACTGAACACGTATGATCGTAGTAAGGCAGTGGTTCTCTATCATCAGATTTGGGAAATTGTCAGCCAGGAAGTGCCTGTATTTCCCTTGTGGTATCAGGCAAATATGGTGATTGCGCAAAAGAACGTCGGGAATATCAAAGTTGATGCGAGTGGTGATTGGAGCTTCGTGCGCAGTCTAACAGTGACGCAGTAATTCGTAAGTACAGCCTAACCGAACGCTCCGACTTTGGAGTGCGGTGGCAAGCGTAGCGCGACACCGCTTCGGATGTTTGAGTGGTACCGCAGGCATTGAGTAAGAGTAAAAGATGCGATCCAAAGCGGTGTCGCACTACGC
>JBKPAL010000172.1:0-3152 GCA_046726395.1 Acidobacteriota bacterium | reverse complement strand
ATGGAGCCGACGGTCGGC
This sequence comes from Acidobacteriota bacterium, assembly GCA_046726395.1. GTDB lineage: Bacteria > Acidobacteriota > Blastocatellia > Pyrinomonadales > Pyrinomonadaceae > PSRF01. The sequence continues at coordinate 3,134 of JBKPAL010000172.1, read as the reverse complement.
GTAAGTTGCAGATCAACTTCTCAAACTGCGTGCATTGCAAGACCTGCGACATAATGGATCCGTATCAGATCATTAACTGGGTTACACCTGAAGGCGGTGGTGGCCCAGACTACAAAGGCATGTAATCCTCTTCCCTATGAATCTCTGTGTCTCCGTGCCTCTGTGGTGTTCTTTTGCGCGGCCGTTACTCAATGCATAAGAACACCACAGACGCACAGAGACACGGAGGACGCACGGAGGAAACTCACACTCGGAGAACTCCCCGGTGGCCATTCCGATTGAGTCCATCAACAAGAAATACATTCTCGTCGAGGCTGATGCGAACATTCCCGCAGTCCGAGCTCAAGTCGAGAGCTCGAAAAACTACTGGACTTATATCGTCGTCCGTCTCTCATCCGACCAATACGCCATACTTCGATTAAGCGAACTCATCGAGTTACTGCGTGAGTCTTCAGAGATCACTGGTTCCCTCGCACACGTTCCGCTTTCTCGCGTACTCGGCTCGTCCTTCGCAACGAAGGCATTAGATCAGAAAGCCACAACTCGCGCTGAAGCCAACCGATTGGTTACCGCAGCTCCGCGGAAACGGTTAGTCGTAGCCAGCGAGAACAATGTCATCGGCGTACTTGCTATCGAGTCTCGGTCAGTTGAAGCGGCTCCTGATTTCGCATGGCTTGACAGTCGAATGAGGGCGGCCGAAGAGAGAATTGAAGTTGCTGAGCCGCCTGCAGCTGGTGCTGGTACTCTAAGCCTTGCTCCTTCACCACCTGCCGCACTCAACCCTTCCGAACTTGAGTCGGTTGATACAGAAGAACGGCGTTGGATCAATGTCGAACTGTTCGATCATCCGCCGGATAAGCCGATTGAATTGGGCGGCATTTACACGCTCGCTTTTGACGTCGATACAAAACTGCGAGCGGAATCGTTGGTGACGGACGCGCCACTGACCTATCGCTTTGGCAAGGATGAGGAGGTTGTCGACTTAACCATTCAACTGTCGAGCACCGATTTTGAGATCTATACCGCGCCTCAAGTTCTGAAGGTGCCACGGACCGGTAGATCTAAAAATCGAGCGCGGTTTGACTTCGAACCGAAACATGAGGGTGAGGGAACTGTTAATGCAGTCTTCATGAAGGACGGCAACTTCATCCAGTTGCTCACTGTGAAACTCAATGTCGGCGGTGCCCAACCACTTACCTCGAACTCGCTAAGTCGACCAATTGAAGCCGCGTTCACGGTTCAACCACGCGACCTCGGCTTAGTAATCACGGACACAGGCACAGCTTTTCGTTTGATATTGACGGGCCCAGTTTATGCCGAAGCAACCCTTCCGATTACCGTGCCGCAGCTTGACCACATGGTCCAGCAGACCAGAAAGGCATTGCAGGAAGTTGTGAATCTGGAAGTGGGTCCGGAACGCAAGCGCTCTTATCAACTGGATGTGACGATTCCATCGGACGTTCACAAGCGGACGTTGCGACATCTTGCTGAAGCCGGATTTCTACTCTTTCAGGATCTGTTCTGTGGTGAGGCTTGTGACGCTCAAGCGAAACTGCTTGGCGAGAAGCTGATTGAGATGGCGGAATGCCAACAGCTGAAGATCCAGATAGTCTCGCAGCAGTTCCTTCTCCCGTGGGGCATGCTCTATCTCGCGAGAGAATTTGATCCTGAACAGATCGATCCCGAACGGTTTCTTGGGTTCAAACACATCATCGAACACATTCCGCTACAACCGAGCATGCAGGTGGTTGATTCAGTAATGAACAGTAAACCCGCTTTGTCGGTGAGTCTGAATGTTAATGTAGACATCGACCACCAGATGGGAGTGCCACTCATTGCTGAGCAACTTAGTTATTGGAATGGTCTCGCTCAGGCTGGTGGCTTCAAGGTGATCGTTAGGCAAAGTGCCGGCGAAATAATGAGTGCCCTGGCTGCGCCTTCTGATCCTGAACAGATAATGTATTTCTACTGCCATGCCGTTTCGAGAAGTCTTTCCGAAGCCGGTGGTCCAGAGTCATCGTCCTTGCAGTTCGCGAGTGAGTCGTTGACCTTACGCGACTTGAAACTCCGCGCACCTGCTAAGAAGACACTGTTCGGCGCTCCGCTGGTCTTTATCAATGCATGTGAGTCAGCGGAGCTATCGCCCGTTTTCTACGGTGGCTTCGTGCCATACTTCATGGCGAAAGGTGCGCGCGGTGTGATTGGTACAGAATGCGAGATTCCAGCAATCTTTGCTCGCGAATGGGCGCGCCAGTTTTTCCAATCGTTTCTTGCGGGTGAGCCACTGGGTAATGTGTTTCTCGATCTCAGGCGGAAGTTTCTATTCCAGCACAACAATGCCTTGGGATTGCTGTACGCGATCTACTGCGACGGCGATACGCGAGTAGTTCCGGGAGTTACAACCAGCCCAAACTAAGAAGAGAGGGATACTCATGGATTCCAATGCGAGCGGACAACGACGTGTTCAGACGCAGTGGTCCCTGGATTTCAAACTGCGAGTTTTGCGCGAAACGGTGGCGGCCACAATAGCTCTTTTGATAGTCGTTGCAACCTCAATCATGCTCTACATTGTGTTCACGCGTTACGTTTCGTCCGGCGATGCTGCGGCCGACAAGCAATTCGAACGCGCAAAGGATCTATTGTTATTTGTAAATCCACTTCTTGGCGTGGTGATCGGCTATTACTTCAACAAGGTGAGCACTGAGGCGCGTGCGGAGAAAGCCGAAGAGGGTGTTGCAGTTGCTCATCAACACGTTCAGCAAGCCCTCGAAGACCGCAATGAAGCGAAGGCAGAAGCGAAGGAAGCCAAGTCCGTCCTCAACGAAGTCATTCCTGCGGCTCAGGAAGTGTTACGAGAAGGAAATAATCGACAGCCCGGAACGTTGAGTATGGGTGAAGGCACGAGTGGCGACACTCACGCCCGGCGCGCTTTGCAAGCTGCGTTAGTTCGGGCCCAACGCATCGGATAAATCAAACAGGAAACTTCGAAGGTTGAAAAGTAATGAAACTTGAGCGGGGGTAAACCACCCTTCCGGACCTGGAGACTTTCAAGCTTGAGTATGCTTTTCAAAGCTTGAATGGCTTTCAACGGCAGATGTAAGTACTCTGGGTTGAAAGTCTCGAAGTCCGGAAGG
>JBKPAL010000171.1:0-3864 GCA_046726395.1 Acidobacteriota bacterium | reverse complement strand
CCTTTAATTCTTCGGTAACTAACAGCGTCTCAGTGGTTTTGCGGAGTCATTGCAATAACTCGATCTCTTAAACCTTGAATCACCCGGATTTCTTCGGCCCACCATTTACTTTAGTTACCAGCGCTCTGATGTCAGTGCTTCTTTCGCTCAGGACCGTAATCGCGCCGCGCAAAATCGCAAAGTCATCCGAATGAAGGAAATTGTTCAAATCAGACTCTGACTCCCACTCACCCACCAATAAAGAGGAGTTTTCATCTGACGCATCTACGTAGCAACGGAAGGTCATACACCCTTTTGTTTCTTTCACCGGTTCAAGCAACCGTCCGACTGTCTGAAGAAACTCTTTCCGCTTTTCCGGATGCAACGTGATTCTCGAAGTACTTACAACCACGGGATTAGTCATTGGGGAGATACCAACACCCGTTTAGAACCGGGTTTCTTATCACTGGTTATGAACCAGTAAGGGATTTGAATTGAAGATTCAGCCCAATACAGTGCAAGTCGTGTGCACAGAAGTGGTCACCACTGTCACCAATAATTAATCTCTTTGTTCGCACAGTTTAGGAAAGTCAGATCGAATGAGTTATCGGAGAGGTAGGAAACGACGCCACGGGATTACGCGGATTCTATGTTTAGCCGTGGTGGGAGCCCCACGGACAGTGGACCACTGACCAAGGAAAGGAGTCAGAAAAACTACGGCCACGGATTAACACGGATAATCGGGTGTGGTCCAACACCTAGCGACAGGTTCTTCTGGTCGAATTCGGGAATCCGCGTTATGCCGTGGGGCCAGATCCGATCAAACGGCACTTATGTTGATGATTCAACCGCGGCTAAACAAATGAGGTATGTTGGTAGGACTTATCATTACAGAACCGGGAACGGTAGCGACCGGATGCTAGGCTCAAGTCGATAACCTAAATATCAGTTGAGCTTAGCATCCGGTCGCTACCGCTCCCGGTTCTGTAAGCGATTTCAGACGTAGCTGCTACGGCGGCGTTGGATCTGTAGTTTGGCCATTCGTGTACGTAATGTGCTGGGATTCAGTCCGAGTATCTTCGCGGCGCCGTAAGGACCTTCGATTCTCCAACCAGTATTCTCAAGCGTGCGGATGATGTACTCGCGCTCCATATCTTCAAGGCTCTTCTCCGAGGCTGCTGGTTCTTCTGCAGAGTGCTCAAAGCGATCGACAAGCTGAAGAACGTTACCGCGACTGTTGATGACGGCTCGCTCGATCACGTTGGCCAACTCTCTAACATTTCCAGGCCACGAGTGCTCTTGCAGGGTACGCATCGCATTCGCCGAAACTGAGGTGATCGTCTTGCCGAACTTCTTCGACCACTTGGCCACGAAATAGTCGACCAGCAACGGGATGTCTTCCTTACGTTGGTTAAGCGGAGGAATTGTGACTGGGAAAACATTCAAGCGATACCAGAGGTCCTGACGGAAAGTGCCCTTGTTGACTTCCTCTTTAAGATTCTTGTTAGTCGCGGCAATGATGCGAACATCTACTTTGATCGTCTTGGTGCCGCCTAGTCTTTCAAATTCACCTTCCTGGATCACACGCAGTAGCTTGACCTGAAGCTCCAGGGGCAGCTCGCCGATCTCGTCTAGAAAGATCGAACCCCCATCCGCCAACTCGAAGCGCCCGGGTTTGCGCACTCCAGCACCGGTGAAGGCGCCTTTCTCGTGTCCGAACAACTCGCTTTCAATGAGGCTTGCCGATAAGGCAGCACAGTTCACTTTAATTAGCGGCCGGTCTTTGCGCGCGCTCCTCTCATGAATGGCGCGGGCAACAAGTTCTTTGCCTGTGCCGGTGTCACCAGTAATCAGTACTGTGGAGTCAGTAGGCGCGACCTGGCTAATCTTAAAGAGTACATACTTAAGGGCATCACTCTGCCCGACGATTTCGCCGAACGACTGCCCAAGTTGCAGCTCGTGCTGGAGGTAGATGTTTTCTGCCTCCAGCTGGTTTTTCAACTGATTTAATTCTTCGTGCGCGCTTCGCAGTTCTTCTTCAGCCTGTTTACGCGCAGTAATGTCTAAGCAGGAGCCGATATGTCCGAGAAACTCCCCCTCGCTGGAAAAGCGAGGAGCGCCAGAGTCAAATATCCAACCATATTCGCCGTCAGCGCGGCGTAAGCGGTATTCCATTGTGAAGTCTTGTCGTTCGTCGACAGCCGAAGTGTAGATTTGCAAGCACTTCTCAGAATCTTCTGGATGAATTCCTTCAGTCCAGCCAAACCCTAATTCTTGTTCTAAGCTTCGGCCGGTAAAATCCAACCACATCTTATTGACGTAGGTGCAACGCTTATCGGTGTCAGCTACCCAAATCATGACTGGAGCTGTGTCCGCCATGTTGCGAAAGCGCTCTTCGCTTTCCCGAAGTGCTTGCTGAGCTAACACGCGCTCGGTGACGTCACTTGAGGCCACGAGCAGACATTTCTCACCCGCGATATCCAATAGTTCTGCGGAAGTCAGTAAGACGCGAAATGAGCCGTCCTTAGTGCGGAATCTTGTTTCCGTGTTAACGACGGATCCTCGTTCGGTTAGTTGCTGAACAAAGTCCGCGCGGCTCTTTGGGGTCTCCCAAACCCTCAGTTCGAGGGAAGTATGACCAATGACTTCTTCGCGTTTGTATCCGCTCATTGCCAAGAAGCTGTCGTTGACGTCGACATACAGGCCATTAGCCAGCATAGTTAACGACATCGGTTGCGGGTTGGATCGAAACGCTTTACTGAATCGTTCCTCGCTTTGGCGCAATTCATCGATAGCGCGTTTCCGGCTGGTAACATCGCGAAGAATTAATGTGTAAAACGTCTCGCCGCCAAGCTCTATCTGTGAGATCGAAGCGTCAATCGGGAATTCCTCGCCGGAACTCCGGACGCCATATAAGTGCCCGGCTAAACCCGTCAGACGACGTGGCGTTCCATTCGTCCCGCGGGAAGCGCGAACGTGTTCCTCCTGCTCCAGTCGAGAAGAGTCCGGAATAAATCGATCAATGGGTCGGCCCATCACTTCGTCTGCTCCGTAGCCAAACATTGCTTCTGCTGCCGCGTTGAAGAGCAATATCTCTCGTTGTTCATTGATCGTAATGATGCCGTCCATTGCCGAGCCAATGATTGCAGCCAGTTGCTCTTCATTGCTCTTCAAAGCTTCTTCCACGAATATGCGCTGAGTAATGTCCCGAACAACCGAAAGGATATTTTCACCACTACGCACTATTCGAGCTTCAAACCAGTGGTAGGTTTCGTTGACCGGAAGTTTGTATTCGAGTATCTGCGGTTCACCGAAATCCTCAGCGCGCTCGAAGCAACGAGCGAACTTCTCGGCCAATTCAGGCGGCAGAACATCTCGCATGTTTTTGCCCAGAAATTCCTTCGGAGGAACGAACAGGTCTCTCGAATCTTTTGCGTGATAGTCGAGAAAGACGCCGTCACGACTTTGCAGGAACATCAAGTCGGGAATGGCGTTCAGGATTGCTCGATCTTTCTCTTCAGTTTTCCGCAGAGCTTCCTCAGCCAACTTTCGTTCAGTGATGTCCAGCGTTACACCGCGCAATCCAATGACTCTGTCTTGCCCATCGCTTATCGGACTGAGATAACTCTCCGTCCACACGGTTCGACCGTCTTTTGCCCTCCAGCGAAACTGCGAGATTCCCTCATGGCCGGTAGCCATCACGGTTTCGCTATCGCGATCTGCTCTTTTTCGATCTTCCTCGTCGGTCATGATCCTTAGACCGAAACCGGGCGCGTGAATCCATTCTTCTGGCGTATAGCCCAGCATCTTTTTCACGTAATCACTAATGAATGTTGTTCGACGTTGGTTCGTTATCGGGTCAATCACTGTTTCCCACACGATACC
>JBKPAL010000170.1:0-9288 GCA_046726395.1 Acidobacteriota bacterium | reverse complement strand
TAATCAACCTGCGCGCGGAGTAGCGCGAGTTGTCTGTTACAGTCCCAACCATAGCCTTGCATTGGCCGAACTCGAGCCGCGACAGATTGAGAATCTTCTGAGTGTGTGGCAGGAACAGTATCGCGAGCTGGGCCAGATTCCAGAGATCAAACACGTATTGATTTTTGAGAACAAAGGCGAAGCGGTTGGTGTCTCAAATCCGCATCCACATTGCCAGATCTACGCAACGAATTTCGTTTTTAAGACGATCGAGACTGAGGCAAGAGTCAGCGAGAAATACTTGAAGGAAAACGGAAGAGTTCTTTTTCAGGATGTGCTTGAATCGGAAATTGAAGATGGCAAGCGGATCATTTTCGAAAACGAATCGGCCATTGCCTTCATTCCTTACTTCGCCCGATACGCATACGAAGTGTTTGTCGCGCCGAAAGCAACACGCCCCAGCATCGCTGCGCTCACATCGGAAGAGCTTCGCGACTTCGCTGCTGTACTCAAGCACGTTCTGGTTAAATTCGACAACCTTTGGCGCATGCCGTTCCCGTACGTTATGCCGCTGCATCAAGCCCCTACTGACGGCGGCGACTACTCGGGCTTCCATTTTCACATCGAGTTTCATCCGCCACTGCGACGTCCAAATCTCTTGAAGTACCTTGCTGGACCGGAAATCGGAGGTGGTAACTTCCTCTCCGACACTTCACCGGAAGAGAAAGCGGCAGAGTTGCGCGCTCAGTCTGACGCACACTACAAGCACGTTTCACAGGAGCGTCGATAATGTCCGAACAGGGCGACGCGAGAGATTTGCTCGCCGCGATTCGTCGTATTCATGAACGAGTGCGGGACGCAGTGATTGAAGAATGCGAGCGCACTTCAGTTGAGTCGCTTGCCGAAGTTTCAGACGACGAATCTGAAGGTGACACGATCTATGCGGTCGATCGGATCAGCGAAGACGCGCTTGTGGAACTGTTCGAGCGCGAGATTGCCAGTCGTTCTTCGATCGTCTTGATCGCAGAAGGAATCGAAGGCGGAGAATTGGTGTTGCCGAGAGGCATTCCGCAGACTGAAGCGCACTGGCGCATCGTCGTAGATCCAATTGACGGCACGCGTGAGCTCATGTACCAGAAGCGGAGTGCATGGGTTCTAACCGGAGTCGCGAGAAACCGGGGAAGCGAAACTAGCCTCGATGAAATCGAACTAGCAGTTCAGACAGAGATACCGGTCGTGAAGCAACATCTGTCTGATGTGCTCTGGGCCGTGCGAGGAGAGGGAGCGCAGGCAGAACGATGGAATCGGGTAACACGAGAACGACATGGTCTTCCACTGCGGCCCTCGCAAGCTAAAACCATTCGCCATGGCTTCGCAATGATTGCACGCTTCTTTCCTGGTGCGCGAGAGGAGCTCGCAGCAATTGATGAAGAGATCGTGCGTGGCGCGCTAGGTCCGGTTGAACCGGGGAAAGCTCATTGTTTCGAGGACCAATATCTTTCTTCTGGCGGTCAGTTATATGAATTGATGATGGGCCACGATCGTTTTGTGGCAGACCTACGGCCGCTGATGGAGAAGGTGCTGCAACGGCAAGGACTCACTCTAGGCATCTGTTGCCACCCTTATGATCTCTGTACTGAATTGATTGCTCGCGAGGCTGGCGTGATAGTTACAGACTTGCACGGGCAAACGTTGCGGGCACCGTTGAGGATCGATCCGGACATCGCCTGGGTTGGGTATGCCAACGAAGCAATTCGCAGACAGATTGAACCTCTGCTTCAAGATGCATTGAGACAACGGAATCTGCTCTCGGAGTGAAAAGCGATCGAGATGATGCATATGCCTGCAGAAAGATTGCAGTCCACTTACCAGATAGTTCGAGGAAAAGACCTTCGTTTACCGGACGTCGTCGCTTTCCTGGAAACGCTAAGTCGACTTGATGAACATCCTGTAGTCGAGGCCTGCGACCTGTTCGATCGTAACGCTGACATCACAGTGGCTCGTGCGCCTGGGCGTCTCGATGTCATGGGCGGCATCGGTGACTACTCGGGCTCACTCGTGCTGGAACTCCCGATCGCTGAAGCTACGCTTGTCGCGTTACAAAAGCAGAGGTCGCCCGATTTGCGCATCGTGAGTCTTTTTGAGAATGAAACTCGGTCAGTGAGTTTCGAGATGCCGCTTTCTGATCTCCAGCGAGACGGCCAGCCGATTAGTTACGAAGAAGCGCAAAACTATTTCGCACGGAATCCGACGGACCATTGGGTCGCTTACGTCGCCGGTGTTCTTCTCGTTTTGATGCGGGAACTGCAGGTCCAATTCAGTCATGGTGCGAACCTACTCATCTCTTCTCGTGTACCAGAAGGCAAGGGAGTTAGCTCATCGGCGGCGCTAGAAGTAGCAACTATGACTGCGGTCGCCGCTGCGTTTGACGTAGCAGTTGGCCCACGCGAATTGGCGTTGCTTTGTCAGCGGGTGGAAAACCTCGTCGTTGGTGCTCCTTGCGGTGTGATGGATCAAATGACTTCAGCATGCGGCGAGGCGGAACAATTACTCGCGCTTGTTTGCCAGCCTGCTGAGCTGTTGGGAACCATTCGAGTTCCGGATGGTCTGGGTGTTTGGGGACTGGATTCGGGTGTGCGGCATTCTGTTGGTGCCGGTGATTACCGTTCTGTGCGAGTGGCGGCGTTCATGGGCTATCGCATCATCGCTGATGCGGCTGGTTTGAATGCCAAGTTAGTCGGCGACAGAGTTACGATCGATGATCCTCGTTGGCATGGTTATCTCGCGAACTTTACTCCCGATGAGTTTGAGGCTGACTTCGTCCGTTTCTTGCCGGAAACAATCAGCGGTGAAGATTTTGTAGCTCGTTACGTCGGCATCACTGATACCGTGACACGCATCGACCCCGACCGAAACTATGGCGTGCGCGCAGCAACAGCCCACGCAGTTTATGAAAACTTTCGTGTGAATAGGTTTGCAGAGTTGCTGCGAGATTCGGATGCAGCTGAAAGAAGTGCAGAGATGTTGGGTGACTTGATGTATCAGTCACACGCGAGTTACTCAGCCTGCGGACTCGGTTCAAAGGAAACGGACTTGTTAGTGAGTTTGGTCAGGGAGTCTGGACCAACCCGCGGATTGTTCGGAGCTAAGATCACCGGTGGTGGAAGTGGTGGTACGGTCGCACTCTTGGGTCGCGCGGACGCGGAAGAAGCAGTGCGGGACGTTGCTAAGAAGTTTGAGAAAGCTACAGGACACGCTCCGTACATTTTTAGTGGCTCATCCCCCGGCAGCGCATCGTTTGGACACATGGTCGTGCACTTAAAGGTCAAAGCTGTCGATAATTGAGCGGGGGTAAACCGCCCTTCCCAACCTATGAGATTTTCAAGCTTGAGCAAGTAATCTAATGTTGGATGGCTTTCAAGCATCGCCAATTACACTCAAGTCTGAGAGTCTCATTGGTCAGGAAGGGTGGTTTACCCCCGCTCAAAGTCCATCGCTCTTAATGTTGAAAGTACTCAGACATTCTCTGTCGCGGATGGATCGATCAGTTACGTAGAGCGAGCTTCTTATGACAATTCTGGTAACTGGTGGGGCTGGATACATCGGCAGTGTTACCACCGACTTAGTACGATCGCGGGGCGAACAAGTAGTTGTCTTGGACAATCTCTCGCGTGGTCACCGCGCTGCTGTTCCTGGCAACGTCCCGTTCTATGAAGGAAACGTTGGCGATCGAGAGCTGGTGACACGCATCGCTCGTGAACACAGCATCGAGGCCTGTGTTCACTTCGCTGCATTCGCTTACGTGGGCGAATCGGTCGAGGAACCTGTTCTGTATTACGAGAACAATGTCGAGCAGAGCATCAGGTTGTTGGGAGCACTTGTCGCTGCGGGCGTTCGTCGCATCGTCTTCTCTTCAACCTGTGCGACGTACGGAGAGCCACAACGAATTCCCATTGATGAAGCACATCCACAACGCCCAACAAATCCTTACGGCTGGTCAAAACTGTTCATTGAACGCATCATGGCTGACTACGACTACGCTTATAACTTGAAGTTCGTCAACTTGCGGTACTTCAACGCATCCGGCGCAACAAAGGAGCTCGGCGAGTACCACGAGCCGGAGACACATCTGATTCCGCTCGTTCTAAAGGCTGCTCAGGGCGCGATCGAGTACGTATCAGTATTTGGTAGTGACTATCCCACAGCAGATGGCACCTGCGTGCGCGACTATATCCACGTTTCCGACTTGGCTGACGCTCATGTGCTGGCCTTGGACCACCTTCAGTCTGGCGGCGAGTCCACGGCGATCAATCTTGGCAATGGCCAAGGCTACTCAGTGTTGGAGGTTATTGAAACAGCTCGAACAGTTACTGGAAGACAGATCAACGTGCAAATGAAACCGCGGCGGCCAGGGGATCCATCACATCTCGTCGCGGATTCAAAGCTCGCTCGTGAAGTGCTTGGTTGGCAACCCCGATTTGCAGACCTTAAAACAATCATCAGCTCTGCATGGTCATGGCACTCGGCACACCCTAAGGGATATGGATCTTGATTAAGCTGATTGGGAGGAGAGCATGAAAAAACCATTTCGAAGTGCACTCATTGTCGCATGTCTGTTGGCGGTCGCAGCATGTAATCGCGGCGGAGGTCCCGCCGGCACGGGCGCGTCGAAAAACCTGCAGCTCGCATTTGTCACTAACAACGCGTCGGACTTTTGGACGATCGCGCGAAAGGGAACTGAGAAGGCTGATACGGAGTTCAACGATGTGAGAGTCGAATTCAGGATTCCATCCGACGGCACCGCTGCCGAACAGAAGAGGGTTGTTGATGATCTACTCGCCAAAGGCATCGACGGAATGGCCATCAGCCCAGTGGACCCAGACAACCAGACTCAGTTGATTAATGAAACAGCAAAGCAGGTCCTGGTTGTCACACAGGATTCTGATGCTCCGAACAGCAACCGCGCCTTCTACGTTGGGACTGACAACGTTGCTGCCGGACGCCAAGCAGGACAGTTGATTAAGGAGGCATTACCTCAGGGTGGCAAGATCATGCTCTTTGTCGGCAAGCTTGATGCTCGCAACGCTCAAGAGCGCCAGCAGGGAATTCGCGAGAGCTTGCAGGGATCGAATGTTCAGATCATCGATGTAAGGACGGACGACACGGATCGCGTTCGCGCGAAATCGAATGTCTCGGACACGCTCGTGCGCTATTCCGATATTGCCGGCTTGGTTGGCCTATGGAGCTACAACGGGCCGGCCATCGTTAACGCAGTGCGCGAGGCAAATAAGGTGGGCCAGGTAAAAATAATCGCGTTCGACGAAGAGGACGAGACACTCGCTGGAGTAAAAGACGGTTCAATCTACGCTACAGTCGTGCAGCAACCGTATGAGTTTGGTTACCAAGCGATCAAGTTGATGCATCAGGCGCTGAACGGTGACACATCGACAATTCCAGCCAGTAAGCAAGTATTCGTGCCGACCCTTGTCATCAAGCGCGACGGCGTCGATGAGTTCATCAGGAAAATAAATCAGCTGCGGGGAAGGTAGACAGGTAGCAAGATGGCGACGCCGGTCCTGGAGATGAAGGGAATTCAGAAGCGCTTTGGGGGTGTGCACGCGCTTAAGGGCGTTAACTTCAAAATCTTCGCGGGTGAGGTAGTCGCGCTTGCCGGTGAAAACGGCGCGGGCAAGTCGACGCTAATGAAGATTCTCGGAGGTGTGCATCAGCCGGATGCGGGAGAGATCCTCATCGACCAGGCTCCCGTCGTCATTCATTCGGTTGCCGATGCGACAAAACACGGCATTAGCTTCATCCACCAGGAGCTGAATGTACTCGACAATCTCGACGTAGCCGCAAACGTCTTTCTCGGTCGTGAACCCGTGTATGGTCGATTCTTGAAGCTGATCGATCGCAAGCGGATGCATCAGGAAGCGAGTGTTTACCTGAAGCGACTTGGTTTGGATGTTCCTACCGACACAGTTCTTTCTCGTCTCTCAATAGCCCATCAGCAGATGGTCGAGATTGCCAAAGCGCTCTCGCTCAATGCGCGCATTCTGATAATGGATGAGCCGACCTCAAGCCTGACGCTTACTGAGACAGCTCGACTGCTCGAGGTGGTCAAGGAACTTCGATCACAGCAAGTGGCTGTCATCTACATTTCCCACCGCCTAAATGAAATTGAACAGATTGCTGATCGCGTCGTTGTTCTTCGTGACGGCGCAAATGCGGGTGAACTTGAACGACAGGAAATCACACACGACCGGATGGTGAAATTGATGGTGGGTCGCGACCTCGATCAGTTTTATCAACATCCACAGACAGAAAAGATGCCGGGATATTTCCAGGTCAAGGAACTACAGACCACTCGGTATCCTACGCGGAAGGTATCACTGGAAATCGGCAAAGGCGAAATAGTAGGACTTGCAGGACTGGTTGGTGCGGGCCGAACCGAAGTTGCGCAAACCATCTTCGGGATTGACGGAACACAGGCTGTGACTGTCAGGCTTGATCAGCACGCGTTATCGATCCGATCTCCGCAGGATGCAATACGTCACGGCATCTACCTCGTTCCTGAAGACCGCCGCGTTGCCGGTCTAATCACCGAAATGTTTATCCGCGAGAATGTGACGTTGCCCTCACTGCGTCGTTACGCTCAAGCAGGTCTGGTTGAGCGAAACCGAGAACGCACAACCACCGAAAACATCTGCAAGAAGCTCAATGTCAAAGCTCCGAGCATCGAAGAACGCGTTATTAATCTCAGCGGCGGCAATCAACAAAAAGTGGTGTTGGCCAAGTGGCTCGCCATCAATCCTAAAGTCCTGATCTTTGACGAACCCACGCGGGGCGTCGATGTCGGTGCTAAAGCCGAGATCTACGCGCTGATGAGGGAACTGGCTGAGAGCGGCGTCGCGATCCTCATGATTTCAAGCGACATGGAAGAAGTGCTTCACATCAGTGATCGCGTGGCAGTTATGCATGAAGGTGTTCTAACGGGAATTCTTGAGCGCCCAGAGTGCACCGAAGAAAACATCATGCGGCTGGCAGTAGGCAAGCATGCCGCGTAAACCCGAAGGAGTGACCTGTGCCTGGCAAAAACGTTTCGAAGATTGTCCCGTGTCTTCTATTGCAACTCATTGTTCTCTCTACGTTGGCTCACAATCCTCCAGCTTCACTCGCTGAGATGACTAGGGAAGGCGCAGCGCGAATTGAAAGGCGACCTTTTGGAAAACTAGCAAATGGTGGAGCGGTGGAGCTCTACACGTTAACCAATAAGGCCGGCGTCCAGGTGCAGATCACGAATTACGGCGGGGCGGTGGTTTCGGTGCGGACTCCGGATCGACGTGGTGTGATGGATGACATCGTTTTGGGTTATGACACGGCGCAGGGTTATGAAGCAGATACTGCATATTTCGGGGCGCTTGTTGGTCGTTACGCAAACCGTATCGCGAAGGGTAGGTTCAAACTGAATGGAGTTGACTATCAACTCGCACAGAATAACGGTGTCAACCATCTGCATGGCGGTGTAAGAGGATTCAACAAGGTGATATGGACCGCGCGCGAGTCTCGTACATCCGATGGTGTAGCGCTCGAACTTTCATATCTAAGCAAGGACGGAGAGGAAGCGTATCCGGGTAATCTTCAAGTGACAGCCACTTACGTTCTCACTGATGCTAATGAGTTGCGTATTGAGTACACCGCAAAGACTGATAAGGAGACGATCGTAAACCTCACCCATCATTCTTATTTCAATCTCGAGGGAGCGGGATCCGGTGACGTCCTGCGGCATGAAATGAAGATTAATGCCGACAGATTCACGCCTGTTGACAGCACGCTGATTCCAACAGGAGAGTTGCGAGCAGTTAAGGGTACGCCATTGGACTTCACACGTTCGACTCCGATTGGTGCGCGCATAAATGTTTCAGATGATCAACTGGTTCTTGGAAAAGGCTACGACCATAATTTTGTACTGAACAAGAAAGGGAAAAGCCTGACGCTGGCTGCGACAGTGTACGAGCCGGTGAGCGGTCGGGTCGTTGAAATGTGGACCACTGAACCGGGAATGCAGTTCTATTCGGGAAATTTTCTTGACAACGTTTTAGGTAAAGCAGGCAAGACATACAAGCATCGTGGCGGATTCTGCCTTGAGGCTCAGCACTTTCCTGATTCGCCGAACCATTCCGCATTCCCGTCGACGGTTCTCAAGCCAAACGAGCGATACACCCAAACCACAGTTTACAAATTTGCCGTCAAAGGAGCTGGGCAGCAGCCGTGAAAAAAGAACTCGGCACTTTCATCCTGCTCTTAGTGCTGTGCGCAATTGTCGCCATACTCAATCCGCGGTTTCTTGCAGCCACAAATCTGCAGAATATGGCGCGACTTATCGGAGCGTACGGCATATTCAGCATCGGTCTTGGAATCGTGATCATTACTGGTGGCATAGATCTGTCAGTTGGCTCAGCTTTGGCTCTGCTGGGTGTGCTGCTTTCGATGATGCTGACGCAATGGGTGTGGCCGCCAATTATTGCAGTGGCGTGCATTATCCTAATCGCTATGGGAATGGGGGCGTTCAATGGTTTGTTAATTACGAAGTTAGGTTTGCAACCATTCATCGTGACGCTGTGCGGTTTATTGTTTTATCGAGGCTTGGCGCGGTTCATCGCCAACGACGAGACGAAGGGTTTTGGCAACGCTGCCGGATTTGAGTGGCTGCGAAATGTCGCAACCGGCGATCTCTTCGGTATTCCTAATCCGTTCGTCCTGCTGATCATTATCAGCGTCATCATGTGGGTGGTGCTGCACCGCTCAGTTTATGGTCGTTACTTATTTGCGGTCGGTCGAAACGAGATAGCAGCGCGTTACTCCGGCATCAACTCATCACTTGTAATCGCCAGTGCCTATGTGATCCTCGGATTGTTAGTGGGCATTGCTTCTATCGTTTTCGCTTTCTACACAAACTCTGTCTCCCCCTCTTCGCACGGCAGCTTCTTTGAATTGTATGGCATTGCGGCTGCGGTACTCGGCGGATGTTCATTGCGTGGCGGTGAAGGTTCGATCATCGGAATCTTGATTGGTGCAGCTTTACTGCAAGTGTTGCAAAACCTGGTCAACCTTCTGGGGATTCCCTCGTCGCTAAACTTTGCAGTAATGGGAGCGGTGATCTTGATCGGCGCAATCGCTGATCAGCTGCTGCAGCGTCGCAGCGCGCGTGCGTGAACGTCGACGATGATTACGCAGTCGAGATAGACCATAGCGCCACAACGCAGCACGGCAGCAGCCAAAGGTATTTATGTTCGTAACGGCTTGCCG
>JBKPAL010000169.1:0-7633 GCA_046726395.1 Acidobacteriota bacterium | reverse complement strand
GACGGGTTTCCTCTGATGTCGATGCTTGGCAGGAAATACAAACCATCGCCAGGCAAAGAGGTGCGGAGCGCTGAAACAATTCGCGCCTCGTCGGAAACGCGGCTAAAGCCAACGCCTTTGAGCAAAACCAAGTGGGAAAAGGCTCCCCACACGAAAAACGTGACGGCGCCCGCCACCGTAGCGATCAGCCATTTGTATGAGAATTTCATTCGTCTATCCCTTTGCTGATGTTAGCCGCGGTCCTTGTCGTTCAGCCTCACCCCGGGATAGAGCCGGTTTGGAGCGTACCCGCGGGCTCGTATGTCGCAATCGTGACGCCCGTCGTGGAGGATTTACAGTCGACAAGCTTGAAACCGAGCGGTCGCGTTCCTTCGGCGAATAGACGCTTGCCACCGCCCACCGTAACTGGGAAGGTCCAAATGTGCATCCGGTCGATGAGGTCGTTTTTGAGCAGGGTCTGGATCAGTTTGCCGCTGCCATGCACCCACAGGTCAGGAGCGTCCATCGCTTTGAGCTTCTTTATCTCCTCCTCGACGTTGCCCGTTACAAGAATGGAGTTCTGCCAGGTAAGCTCCGTCGGCGAATGCGAAACGACGTACTTTTTTGTCGCGTTGAACGGCTTGGCGACGGATTGATCCTGGTCCGTGTTTGGCCAAAACGCCGCGAAAATGTCATAGGTCCGCTTCCCCAGCAGAAGTTCGAATGGGAGCTCCATGAAGCTCGTCATTATCTTCCCCATCAACTCGTCCCAGTAATTGGCCGACCAACCGCCCTGCGTAAAGCCGCCCGAAGTGTCTTCCTGTGGCCCGCCCGGCGCCTGCCGTCGAGGGTCACGAACGTTGTAGTTATTATCTGTCTCGCCATTCATCGATCCTTTCCGCTTGAGCGCCGCCGCATCACCACCAGCAATCGTTGTCGGGCCGATGACCGCGGTCGCACCTCGCTCGTTGGGAGTGTTTGATGCCCTGCATAGTAGTTCTTGTCTCTGCGCGATTATGTCGAAAGCCCTTTTCCTTTGTTTGATCGTCCTTTCGACGTCCCAGTCGGCGTCGAGTCACTTGCCGTGCATAAAGCGCATGGCGTTGCCAGTGGTGGTATTCAATCGACGAGCCGCGTCCGAACGACATCCAACCGAACAAAGATGGCCCACCCATTCAGTGTCTCTTGGTCGAAAAACTCGCCACACCCATTCCTGAACTCACCGATGGTGGGTTGGGCCATCCTGCCGCTTTTGACCTTAGCGAATTGAGACTCCATTGATGTGGCTCTGGCTTGTAGAGACGCAGGTTAAGACCTTCGAAGTGGCCCGCGGGGCCATCGGCGACGAGCTCATAAAGATTGGTGCGGCCATTCCAAACCTTTCGGACGACAGTGGTGCCATCGTATCGACCCAAGTGGTCGAACCTGTCAAGGGATTCACGAGTCGTTTTGAGATGAGTTTTCCAAGTGCCGATATGGAAGTCGAACTCATATCGCCCATCCCGCAGCGTCGAACCCTCCGGAAGGGTTGTCTCCGATATGGCTGACCTCTTCTGCGCTAGTCCATTAAGCGGTTGCGGGGTGACAAGCGTGCTACACAACACAAGAATAGCGCGCCACACAACAAACTTCGCGAGGCAGCCGCGGTTCATTGGATACCTGTAATTTCGCACGATCATGACTTGGTTCCTCGCGCGGCGTCGATTAATCTAAAGTGGAATTTTAGTGGAAATATAGTGTGACCGATGAAGGTCAACAAGAAGGCAGCACCTCCAGGTAACGGTCCTCGCGCGCTCGCCCTAACCCGGTCAGTGGGTGTCCGCTGACCGCGGCCTTGGCAGCGATCGGTGGCAAATGGAAGACTCCAAGACGTTTACACTTGGAGTCAGAACGATGAAACTCGCCGAGATAAACGACGACGCAGATTTGTTGACGACTGTCCTCAACTCGCTGCAATTCAAAGGACGAGTCTTTTGTTACAGCCGATTCACTGCGCCGTGGGCCTTGAAGATTCCCGCCGGCGACTTAGCGCACTTTCATGTTTGCGAACGAGGCCAGGGTTGGATCAAGGTGGAAGGGTCGGAACAGCAGATTCGGTTGGCGACCGGAGATTTGGTCATTGTGCCCCACGGCAGCGCCCATGTTCTTCAAGATGATCCAAAGACGAAACCCGTAGCTTTGGATCAACTGCTGAAGCGGCGGTCTCCGAACGACAGGGTCGTCCGTCATGGCGGCGGTGGATCGGAAACTATCGCGATTTGCGGCTCGTTCAAATTCGAAAACAAAGTTGGGAACCCGATTGTTTCATTGCTGCCAAAGTTGATACATGTTCCTCATAGTGACACCCAGACGTGTCTATGGCTTGAACCCATCCTCAAGGGGTTGGCCCACGAGGCGCAAAATCGGACTATGGGATCGGGCTCGCTTATCAATCATTTGACTGGAGTGATGTTTGTTCAGGCAGTGCGGGCTTGGATTCAAGGCCAGCCTCAAGGTCAGGGTGGATGGCTTGGCGCACTACGCGACAGCCAGATTAGCTCAGCTTTGAGTGCGATCCACCAGCATCCGGACCGTGCCTGGACCATCGCGAAACTTGCTAGCGAGGTCGGCATGTCTCGTTCACCGTTTGCTACGAAATTTGTCACTCTCGTAGGCGAACCACCGCTGTCGTACCTCACGCATTTGCGGATGAACCTGGCGGCGGATTATTTGAGAAACGGACGTCTCAGAATCAGCGAAATTGCCGGTCGCGTGGGCTATGAATCGCAGGCGTCTTTTAGCAACGCATTCAAGCGCCAGTTCGGCATCGCGCCACGGGGATACAGAGATCAACACTAGTCCAGATGAGTCAGAAGTTGATCGGAGCATCTAGCTGACGTGCTTCGCTCAATCCGCGCGTAGTAACATCCCGACTCTCCATCACGCAGGTGAATGTACGCAACCTCGGGATTGGCAAAGAATCCATTAATAATAGCTTCGGCGTCGCCATCCTTGATCAACTTGGAATCCACTTGTCCGTCCTCACCTGTGTAAGCGCGCAACAAGAGTGGCAGCTCTCGGAAATCATCAGGATAAGCAGTCAGGATTTCAGTATCGGGCCGGCAATCGTTTTGATGAATGTAGATAGGTCCGGCTTCAGCAAAGACACTCTCCCTTTGAAATGGCCTGTACTTAAACAGGAGCCTTCGTTCACCGTGATTGAAACGACGTAAGCATCTTCGGCAGATGCTGCGCCGGGATTGCGCCTGTTCCAATTGCGGTTCATTTCCAAACTGATCACGCTTTGTTTGCTTTAGGTCCGTCGAGACTTGTTCTGGCAAAGGTCGCATCAAAAAACTACTCACTCTTTTTGCCTCCTTCTTCATTTCGAGTTTTCCGTCCTTAGACGCTCCAAAATTGAATCAGGGGGACGCTAACCTTGCGTGATGCTCCTTAATTTTTAACCAATCGTCCCTTTATACAGTTTCGCGTCTTCAGTATGAGAGTTTGACGAGATTGCAAAGGCGTGTTCATCAAGCTGTGGTGAATCCCACGCAGACAAGAACGATTGAATAAACAATCAGGACTCTGGCGCATCCTAAGGACAATCAACTCTTCGTATCATCAAACTCCGATCTACGAAAGCTGAATTGAACGAGAATTGAACGGGACTTTCACAACTTACCAGTGATTGCCGATGTATGAGTCCAGACAGAAAGAGACTGGCGGTTCGACAAACTGAAGGCGCAACAGAACAGAACCAACGAGCAAGAAAAACGTGAAAATAACGAAAATCAATCTTCTGTGGGTAACCGCTCTTGCTGCCGCAATAACATATCTGGCGATCTGTTCAGTGCGTGTGACAGATGCTCAAGTCGGGAATCAATCGGTCCGTAACGATGCGGGTGCTCGGGCGGGCTTTCTCGAGGCGTACAAAGTTTTCATGCATCCGCGGTGTGTCAATTGTCACCCAGCGGGTGACGCGCCGTTACAGGGTGAGGACAGTCACCCGCACAGCTTGTTCCGTCTGCGCCGCGGTGCTGACGGGAACGGCGTCTATGCTTTGAAGTGCAGCAACTGTCACCAGGCACAGAACCAGCCGGGGCCGAACATGCCGCCAGGTGCACCTTATCCACTCAAATATGGGGTCGAAGATCCGGCGCATCGAGCCGAGCCGCGTTGGCATTTGCCTCCCGCGGCGACGCCGATGGTCTTCGAAAAACGCACGCCGGGGCAGTTGTGCAGGCAATTACTCGATAAGAAACAGAATGGCGGGCTGTCACCTGAGCAACTAGTCGATCACGTCAGCCACGACCCGCTCGTGCTGTGGGGATGGAATCCGGGCGAAGGTAGAAGCGCACCGCCGCTTACTCACAACGCGTTCGTCAGTAAGGTCACAGAGTGGTTGGACAAGGGTGGAAGCTGTCCGAAGTAGAAGGAAGCTGCGATGAAGAAAGTTACCTTCATTCTGAATGGCAAGAGCACCTCGATCGAAGTCGATCCGGATAAGCCTCTACTTTGGGTGCTGCGAGAGGACCTTGGACTGACGGGTACGAAGTATGGCTGTGGGATGGCCATCTGCGGCTGTTGCACGGTTCATCTCGAGGGCGATGCAATCCGCTCGTGCGTCACGCCAATGTCGAGAATCGAAGGTAAGCGAGTAACAACGGTTGAAGGCTTGTCTAGCGATCTCAGTCATCCGGTACAGCGCGCCTGGATGGAGATACAGGTTCCTCAGTGCGGCTACTGTCAGCCAGGACAGATGATGTCTGCGGCTTGTTTGTTGGCCCAGAATCCCAAACCCACTGACAGCGACATCGCCGATGCGATGAGCGGGAACCTTTGTCGCTGCGGCACCTATCAACGAGTGCGCAAAGCGATTCATCGCGCGGCGGAAATCGGCGCGGGGAAAGGAGGGCGCGCATGAGCAATGAAACTGTTTCAAGGCGCTTCTTCCTGTCCGCGTCAATTGCGGCTGGCGGTGGTTTGCTCATCGGCTATTCGCTTTCGTCGTCCAGTGTGATTGCGGATGTTGGGGACAGTTCGTCTGAAAGCAAGCCAACAGCCGGCGGCGACATTCCACTCAACGCTTGGATTCGCATTAGTCCGAATGATGAGGTAACGCTGATCTCGTCGCAGTCAGAAATGGGCCAGGGCATCATGACTACGCTACCCGCAGTTCTGGCGGAAGAACTCGGCGCCGATTGGAAACGCGTCAAGGTAGAGTTCTCGACTGTAGCTCCTGCATATCGCAATCCGAGAATCAACTGGCAATTCACCGGCAACAGCGAGAGCACCACCGGCTTCTTCGAGTTGATGCGCACGATGGGAGCGTCCGCTCGCGAAATGCTGTTGACGGCGGCAGCAAACCGTTGGGGCGTCAAAGCCGAAGAGTGCTATGTAGATAATGGAAAGATCATTCACAAAGCGACCGGCCGAACATTGAAGTTTGGGGACATCGCTGAAGACGCAGCCAAAGTTACCCCGCCGCAAAATCCCAAACTCAAATCACAAAGTGAATGGAAGCTGCTGGGCCATTCGCTGCCGCGCGTAGAACTCGCTTCGAAACTCCACGGCACGGCAATTTTTGGTCTGGACTTCACCGTGCCGGGGATGGTCTACGCGGCGGTCATGCAAAGTACGGCGCACGGGGGCGCGCTCTCAAGTTTTGACAAAGACTCAGTGGCACGACTTCCTGGCGTGATTGATGTGGTGCCGATTCCCAACGGAGTTGCAGTCGTCGCAAGTCAGTATTGGCAAGCACGCCAGGCTATCAAGTCGCTGAAAGTGACCTTTGATAGCCACGCAAACGTTGCAAGCAGCGACAGTCTAATGAAGCAATACCGCGCCGCACTCGATGGAAATTCCTGGAAGGCGGTGAGAACAGAAGGCGATGCGCTGGGTGAAAAAGAGATCGCGCACAAGTATCAGGAAGTCCTCAGCCAGGAATACGAGTCGCAATTCTTGGCCCATGCGACGATGGAGCCGATGAATTGTACGGCTGACGTCACGGACGATAGTTGCACTGTGTGGGGACCGCTGCAGGGACCAGAGTTAGCAAAGCTCACACTCGCCGGAATGTTCAAGCTAGCTCCGGAGAAGGTAATGGTCAATCGCACTTTGCTTGGCGGCGGATTCGGTAGGCGGCTGTTGGTGGATTTTGTCGTACAAGCAGCGCTGTGTTCTAAAGCTGTCGGCAGGCCTGTCAAAGTTGTCTGGTCACGCGAAGAGGACATGCAGCACGATGTGTATCGTCCCGCAACTCTGAATCGAATCACGGCGGGCATCGATAAATCCGGAAAGCCTGCAGCTATCGCTCACAAGTTCGTCTCCCCTTCAATTCTGCAGTTCGTTTACGCGCTGGCCGTTACTGAAGACAACGATCCTAGTTGTCTCGAAGGTTTGATGGAAACGCACTACCAGATCCCGAGTCAGCGCGTCGATTTCAAGCTGCTGAAAGTTGGCGTGCCAACGTCGGTGTTGCGAACGACGGGATTTGGACCAAACATCTTCGCGGTTGAATCCTTTATTGACGAGTTAGCTTTCAAGGCGAAGCAAGATCCTTACGACTTCCGACGCAGTCTGCTGAAAGACGAGCGGTCATTGAAGGTCCTGGAAATGCTGGTTGAAAAATCCGGCTGGCGGAAGCCGCTGCAAAAAGGCGTAGCTCGCGGCATGGCTTATACCGAGGCTTTCCGCACGCATATCGCGCACGTCGTTGAGCTATCGGTCAAAGACAATCTGGTCAAGATTCATCGCATTGTGTGCGTAATCGACTGCGGCATCGCGCTCGACCCAGACATAACGAAAAACTCAATCGAAGGCGGAACAGTTTGGGGGTTGGGTGTCGCGTTCAAATCAAACATCTCATTCAAAGATGGACGCACCGTCGAGTCGAACTTCCACAACTATCGAATCGCGCAGATGGACGACACGCCGCCGATCGAAGTTCACATCGTCAACAGCAACACGAAAGGACTCGGCGGCACTGGTGAAGTTGGCCCAGTAACGCTTGTGCCTGCCGTAGTCAATGCCATTTTCGCGGCAACCGGCAAACGCTATCGCTCGCTGCCTTTGAGCCGGCATGGATTGAAGCTTGGCCTACAAGAGACTTGACGGAGGAAATCATGTCACGTGAATCGCGACTGCTCACCTAAATTATTGGCATCGCTCGATGCAATCCAAAAGGACCTTCCATTGTGACAACATACGAACGCTATGCGATTCTTCTCGCTGTATTGCAACTCGTAGTTTCCGGCCTCGGCTTTATCGTCGTTGCTTGGACTCTCCGTGTACTCGTTCGATCAATCGACGCTCAATCGAGCGCTGGCGTAGCGGTGCGGCAACTCGAGTTCGACAAGGTCATACTGATGTATCCCGCTCTCTACAAATACTTCTACCAGGGTCAGGAACTCAACTCCGACGACGTTGAATACCCTCAGGCGATGGCCGCGACTCAACTGTTGGCGAACTACTTCGACGGTTACTTTCAACAACGGGGCATGTACCGACAGATGTGGCCGGATGACAAGTGGGAAAGCTACATCCAAGACCACGTTGCAAAGAGTCCGGTGCTACGCAGCTACGTGAGCGAGAACGAACTTTGGTTCTCTCCCAAGTTCGTGAAGATGTGCCAGGCAGTCGTTGCCCAGACGCCGAACTAAATGCAACCGAT
>JBKPAL010000168.1:0-2868 GCA_046726395.1 Acidobacteriota bacterium | reverse complement strand
GCTCATGCGACGACTGATTCCAGCTCTGGAGTTTTGTCCATTCACCATTCCGCACATACCGTTTACCATTTGTCATATGGCTAATGACTGGCACATCGCGGGACGAACACTCCCTATTGGCGCGCACACACTGGTGATGGGAATCCTCAACATCACTCCCGACAGCTTTAGCGATGGAAATCAATTCTTAACCCCAGAGAGGGCGTTGGCCCACGCTGAGCAGATGATTCGCGAAGGAGCGGACATCATTGACGTTGGCGGCGAATCAACTAGACCTGGAGCTGGAATCGTTTCCCCGGAAGAAGAGATCAGTCGCGTAGTTCCAGTCATTGAAGAGCTCGGTAAACACACGGACATTCCGATCTCAATTGACACAACTAAGGCTCTCGTCGCGCGTGCCGCCCTCAACGCTGGAGCTGCCATCGTCAACGACGTGTCTGCATTACGTTTTGATTTTCACATCGCCGATGAAGCAACCAAGTTCGGGGCAGGTCTGGTCTTGATGCATTCACGCGGTACACCGGCTACGATGCATCGCCTTCCGCCTGTGGCAGACATCATGGAAGAAGTCACTAGAAGTCTTCACAGCAGCATCGCAATGGCCGAGCGGCGAGGTGTAAAAAGAGAGTCGATTGTTATTGATCCAGGAATTGGTTTCGGAAAGAGTCAGGAACAGAACGTCGAATTACTTGCAAACTTGGAGCGTCTGAAAGCAGCCTTCCCCGAATTTCCTCTGCTGGTGGGTACATCTCGCAAATCGTTCATAGGTCGTTTGTTGGCGGAGAGCAGTGATGAGTCACCTGTACCGGTTGAAAATCGAATGTTCGGCACGATGGCCACGGTCACGGCTGCCGTATTAAAAGGAGCGCACATCCTAAGAGTGCACGACGTTAAGGCGACAGTGGAAACGGTCAAGGTAGCAGAAGCAATCGCTGCAAGCGGTAATTAACGTGAGTCTCACTCACTTTGAACTCAACTGACGTATCCGGCTTTGCGGACAGACTTGAGCTCAACTGACGAATCAGGCTGGCTTTGCCGTTTGGAAGGCAAAGCCGGTTCGGCAAGTCCAAACGGCCGATTAGCAATTCGAGTAATCAATACTTGCTTTGTGGCACACTTGCCCAAACTGACGCCGTGCGAGAGAATCACGCCTACTTCAGATGACTCTACCCCTTAAGAATTCATTAAAAACAACAGTCCACCATATCGTTCGCGGCTTCGCGTTTGTCTTGGTCCTGCTTTGCGTTTGCGGATTTGCCGAATGCTATAAACCTGTAACCAAAAACCAGTTGCCGGCGCGCATCAAAACGGTAGCCGTACCGGCTTTTCAGAACAACGCCCTGCGCTACAAGATCGAATCACGATTTACGGATGCAGTCATAAATGAGTTGATTCATCGCGGCCGCGGTCTGCGCGTGCAAGGCGATCGGGAAGGCGCTGACGCAGTGATTGAAGGTGTTATCAAACACTTCTCATGGGCCGGTGTGCTTCTGGATGATCAAGGCCGCGCAAGAATTTTCGAGGTCACCGTCGTTGCTGCTGTGACTGTTCGCGATCAAACGGAAAATCGTGTGCTTTACGACAACCAGAACTTCGTCTTCCGCGGTGAGTACGAGTTCTCCGGCGATCCCCGCAGCTTCTTCAACGAGGAAGATCCAGCAGTTCAACGCATGGCTCGGAATTTTGCCGAGAGCGTTGTTTCGACATTGGTTAACGCCGTTGAGATTAAGAAATGACTTCCCGCGCTGAACTCGACCGCTCCCTTCGCGAAAACCGCATTAGCCCACTCTATCTTCTCGTCGGAATCGAAACTTATCTTCGCGACTCTGCTGCCGACGCAATCACTGCTGCTGCACTTAGTGAGACGCTGCTGAGGGAGTTTAATCACACGAGCTTCAGCCTCCTGACTCACAATGCTCACGCAGCTATCGCCGCGGCCGAACAGCTGCCGATGATGTCAGGCCGGCGCGTAGTTCGAATCAGCGACTTTGGAAAGTTGCGAGAAGCAGACGAGGACGCATTGATCAACTACGTCCTAAGACCAGCAGAGACAAGCGTCGTCATCTTTGTCGCTGCTGATTTAGACAAGCGCAAGAAGCTCACTAAAGCCCTGTTGGACAATTGTGTAGTCGTCGATTTTCCGGCTCTAAGCTATGGCGACGCGAAGGCCTGGCTGCGAACGCGTTTGAAAGAGCTGAAAACCGCAGCTGACGATCAGGCGCTAAGCGAACTGCTCGACCTCGTTGGAACGGACGTGCAGACGCTCAAATCGGAACTCGACAAACTTGCGGCCGCGACGGTTGATTCGAGACGCATTACGATAGAGACGGTTGAGAAGCTGACGGGCCGTACTCGTGAGCTTTCGAACTTTGATCTCGGCGACCACATCGTTGCTCGTAACCGTAAACGAGCGTTGGAAGTCCTACATCGTTTGCTGGAAGGCGGAACACCGCCGGTAATGCTGATCGGATTGCTGGCTTCCAACTATCACCGGCTGGCTTTAGCGAAAGACGTGTTGCAGCGTGGTTCTAAAGAGGACGTGTATCGTGTAGTGCCGATGCCTGCATTTAAGCGCAACGCGTTCATGAGTACCTTGCAACAGCTCGATTCGAAACGGATTGCGCGCGACATTCAATTGATTGCGGCTGCTGATTTGGCTATCAAGACTTCACAAGCCACGCCGCGATTACAACTCGAGTTGCTGGTGTGTGAACTGGCAAACTGAAGGTGTCACTCAAGAGGCTTCAGATCAGGCGAAACCCAACCTTTCTTAGCTGCTTCCGATCGCAAAAGCTCTTCGCTGTAATAATCAAAAACCAAACGCGAGTTATTCAATGAGTTGATTACTGCGTTCGCACTTTCCAACAG
>JBKPAL010000167.1:0-4704 GCA_046726395.1 Acidobacteriota bacterium | reverse complement strand
GGACCGATCAAGAAGAACAAGACTTTCTTCTTCGGCAGTTATCAGGGTACGCAAGTTGGCTTCACGCAACCGGTCGATCAAACTTTTGGTGTTCCGTTTGTCTATACCCCTCAAGCACTCAACGGAATCTTCCGGTACTTCGTAAGAGACCCGCGTAATGAATTCAGAATCAATGGTCAGTTGATCACCGGTAACTCACCGCTCCTCGTTGATCCAAGGACCGGAGCACTACGCCCTGAGGTACCGCTGTGCGCAACTGCGTCGCAGACTAATTGTGTCCAGACATACAACATCTACGCCCGAGATCCGCGGGCAATCGGTCCTGATCCGGTTGTGCTTACGGACCTAAGAAGCCGGCCCACTCCGAATTCTTTCGTGGGGACAACGAGTGACGGCCTTAACATAGGTTCTTTTCTCTGGAACCCACCGACTCAGCTCAAAGGTCCCGCAATTAACGTACGTGTGGATCACAACTTCAACGAGAACAACAGTATCTTCGTCCGCTGGCTGCAGTCGAAATACGATACGCTTGAGGGTGACCCGCTCAACGCGCGCCCTCAGCTCTTTCCAGGGTTTCCACCTCTGGGAGAAGTCTTTCGCACGACTAAGAACCTCGCGATTAACTACCGCAAGGTTTTCAATCCGCGCATCGTCAACTCTCTGACCACCGGTTTTTCGCGCTTTATCTTCCTGTTCTCGCAAGGTGAAGCGAATCCAGCGTGGCCCGACATTCCTTCATTCGACTTCCCCAACATTAGCGAACCGTACAACAACACGCCGCGAACGTTCCGTGCCGTCACAACTCCACAATTTACCGATAATTTAACGGTCGTTGAGGGAAACCACGTTCTAGGTTTTGGCGCTGCTGCCCGTTGGTATCGACACGTGGACCAGCGCGGACAACCAGGTGGCATCAACGTAACACCAACTGTAACGTTTGCTGGCAGCACAAGAACACCACCAGGATTTACCACGGCCACTCTACCCACTACCTTCCAGGCACCCAGCAGCACAAATCCAAATGGGCGCGCCGGTATTAGTTCAACTGACAACACGATTCTGCTGAGCGCAATCAACACACTGCTCGGTATTCCGGCGAGAATCTCTCAGACGTTTTTAGGCGATTTGAGAGCGGATGCGTTCCTGCCTTTCAAGACAGGAGACGACGTAACACTGTGGGGAGAGAAACACGTTCTCGACCAATACAACTTCTACGCTCAGGACGAGTGGAAATTCCGGCCGAACTTGACATTGAACTACGGCATCCGCGTCGAGGTTAATCCTGCACCGACAACTCCCGACCGAGTTTTCGTTCCAACGACACCAATCGTTGGTACCGGCCAACTCGTCAGCTTTGCCAAGGCTGATAAGTGGTTCGACCGAAACAATATCACCATTGGCCCACGACTCGGTCTCGCATGGAGCCCAGATTGGAAGAGTGGTTTCATGCACAGCGTGTTCGGCGATCCAGGAACGAGCGTGATCCGGTTGGGCTATGGCATTGCCTATGACCCAATCAACACCTTCATGGTGACTGCCGTTGCGGGTCGACCACCCGGTCTCATTACTTCGTGCACCTACACGCTCGTCAGCACCGGCGCACAACCCGCGCCTGCTCCAGGTTGCGCGGCGGCACCCGACCGTCGGATCAATGAAGGATTTCCGTTGGAATTACCTGCCCCAACGACAAAGCCTTCGTCATTCTTAACACCAGCGCCGCAGCTCTATACCAACGCCCCGACACTGATCACGTTTGATCCAGACTTCAAGCTCCCAACGGTTCATCAATGGAGCCTGAGTTGGCAACGGGAACTGCCGAAGGGTTTTGTTATGCAGGTTGCTTACCTCGGTCGTCGTGGTACTCGGCTGATGCGCATGTATGACATCAACCAGATCAGCGGTGAACCGATCCTGCCGTCCTTCCTTATTATGAAGAGCAACGTAGACAAGGGCTGCGATGCTAGTGGCAGCGGTTGTCCAACTGGTGTGACCGGAACGCCAGTTCCGATCGTTGTTGGTGGCTTTATGACTGCGGCCCAAGTCAATGCGGCTGCAGCAAGGACCGAGATCAACGGTAACGCTCTGGGTGCTTTTGCCGAGCGAGTTGAAAATTCAACCCTGGCTTTGAAGCTTAGACCAAACCAGCAGTTCAACCGCATCACTTACATCGACTCAGGTGGAAACTCCTGGTACAACGCCGCGCAATTTACTCTTCGCCGGCGCTTTTCAAACGGTCTTGGAATTAATTTGGCTTACACATTCGGCAAGTCACTTGACGATGGCTCAATCGATCCGGTCGGCGCTTCTTCAGGTGGTGGGCTTTCGACGACGACGTCACGCGCGCCAGTTGACATTCGCAACTATCGACTGGAGTGGGCGCGTTCGGACTTCGACCGCACGCATGCGTTCACGATGAGCTCCGTTTGGGAACTCCCTGTCGGTCCCGGCAAGCGTTTCCTGAATAGCTCGAATGGTTTCGTCAACCAACTGTTGGGTGGCTGGAGCATCAACAGCATCTACACGTTCATGACTGGTGAGCCATTCAGCATTTCGAGTGGGCAGCGAACTAACAACAATGCTCACACTTCTCGCGCGCTGGTGCTCGATCCGACGGTAACTGCTCAGCTACAAGAGATTCCTAACCAGAATTTCGCTGGGCCGGTTTACTTCCCGAACAACAGTGCATTCGCTCTTCCTCCGCCGGGAAGTAATGGAGCGGGGCGAAACCTTTACACCGCAGCCAACTACTGGAACCTGGATCTTGGATTCATCAAGACCTTCCATGTAACTGAACGACTGCGCTTGCAATTTCGCACGGAAATGTTCAATGCACTCAACCATCCGAACTTCGACAATCCGCGTGATGCGTCAGTTGGTTCACCGACGTTCACATCAGACCTGTTTGCTCAGGCCTGTTGCGCGACGGTAGCTCCTCCTTCAACGCAGACAGTAATTCAAACAGGTGAGTCAGCTCGCGTGATCCAGTTTGCTTTGAAAGTGCAGTTCTGAGATTCAACTAAGATCAACCTTTTACGAGGCGTCCACCCGGGCGCCTCGCATTCTTTGTTCGAAAAGTTAAGGGATAAACTCTCGCTATGACCGAGGTGATATTTGGCACTTAGTAGAGATTCTCTCGCAGAGAAGCCACTGGTGCCTTTCCTGATTCGCTTCCCAATATCTATACCGCGCGTTCTCTTGAAGCAGTACTTCCATTACTGCAACAAGCAACGGAACGACCAGTCAATCAAAACAAGTCAGTGATGAAACCGCGAATATCTTCAGGTTTTTGGATTGGCAGCGTTGGCTTGGAAGCATGAGGGGTTCGCGCTGTCCTCGCACGAACACTACTTGAATCAACATTTAGTGAATTCACTTTCCTGAATTTCTTGACTGAGAATTTTCTGGCTATATACTTGCCTTCCCTTTAATGAATTAGACAGCGAAAGTCTGGTTACTTGATTCGATGGTTGGCCCCGTCGACTAATTGAAGAGTAACGGACGCGCCAGCCGCTCCAGACCTTCACTCGCCTTTTTTCCAAAAACATCAGCTCAGAAGCTGTGACCTGCACCTGCAGGTTGATGTTCATTTTCTTGGTTACGCATCGAGGAGGCTCCAATGCTGAACTGTCAACGAGTGATTCTTGCGGCGGTCGTGCTTTTCGTAACGTCAGTCGGTTCCGTGCTTGCTCAAACTGGCACTTCGAGTATCACGGGTCGTGTTGTGGATTCGAAGGAGGCTCTAGTTCCTGGAGCCACGGTCAAATTGAAAAATGAAGGGACCGGTGTGACGCAAACACAGACCACAAGCGATGCCGGCGTTTACTCCTTTAGTTCGCTGCCGGTCGGTGCTTATACAGTTATGGTGGAGGCTCGAGGTTTTAAGACGTTCGCAAGCACCGGAAATATGCTGACTGTCGGCGTGCCGCTCGTCGTCAATGTGACGATGGAAGTCGGACAACCAACAGAAGTAGTAGAAGTACAGAGCGCCGCTGAGCGACTTGAGACTACCAGCGCAATGCTCGGCGGTGTGGTTGACCGTCGGGCGATTACGACGCTACCTCTGAATGGTCGTAACCCCCTAAACCTAATTGTCCTTGAGCCTGGCCTTGTGCAACGGACCACAGGGGCCGCGGGTTCCGGAACTCACGTCTTTGGCTCTCGCGATCGAGCGCACAATGTGACTATTGATGGAATCGATGCCAATGAATCGTCGGTACCCAATCCGCAAAGCAACATCTTTCGGCTTACTCCCGACAATGTGCAGGAGTATCGCGTTGTAACGCATAACGCGACGCCGGAGTTTGGGCGCAACAGCGGCGCCAACGTCACTGTAGCCACTCGGTCCGGTACCAACGACTTCCACGGCGACCTCTTCTATTTCCACCGCAATACCGCGCTCAATGCTAATGAATGGTTTAACAACGAGAGCGGCATCGAGCGGCCCATATTGTTGCTGCATCAGTTTGGCGCTGATGTTGGTGGTCCAATCATCAAGAACAAGACCTTTTTCTTTGGAAGCTGGCAGAATAATCGCATAAAACAGACGCAGCCCATTGGGTCAAATTTTGGAGTTCCCCGGGTGTATACGTCGGTGCTTAAAAACGGAGTGTTTAGGTTCGTGCGTGGGACCATTACCGTCGATGGCACCCAAGTAAATCGCAACTCACCGTTGCTCGTGGATTCGTCGGGAAACCTGAAGCCGGG
>JBKPAL010000166.1:0-5816 GCA_046726395.1 Acidobacteriota bacterium | reverse complement strand
GGGACATATGGAAAAGCGAAAATTAGGAGAAACACGAAACAGACATGGCGAGCGGGGTTCTGTTCTCGCCGCCTCTGCCCTCGGAATGCTCTCACTTATTTTGGCTGTTGGGCTGGGAGTAGATCTCACCCACTTGTACCTCACAAAGAATGAGCTGCAGAACGCTGCTGATTCGGCGGCATTAGCAGCCGCTTCCGGATTGAACTTCACTCCATCGGGTATCTCGAAAGCGACAGAACTCGCCACAGAGACCATTAAAAACAACTACCAATTCCAAAACAAGCCGGTAGACATCTTGCCCGAGCATGTGCGCTTCGCCAGGAACCTCTCTGACTTCGCTAGCGGAGCTGATTTCAATCAAGCGGCTGCGTCGGCGCCTGGAGTTGCGCCTGATATCAAATTTGTCAAGGTCATTACGCCACAGTCGCCGGTCAATATCGCCTTCGCGTCAATGGTACTAGGCAGCAGCTTCAACATATGGGCTGAGGCCGTCGCCGGCGTGTCGGTCCCGTTGAATGTCTACGCAGGGTATCTGCCGGCGTTCGTGGTTGATGACGATGTGGCGACGATTCTGCCAGGTCAGACGTACACATTTCGTGGCAGCCCGCAGAGTTCCGTTGCGCCTGGTAACTTCCAGCTTCTGGCAATCGATGGTGCGGGAGCAGCCGACAATCGAATCGGTCTGGCCAGCGGTGTGCAAAACGTGGTCGGACCGGGCGGTTATGTCGACACAAAGCCGGGTATAAACGCAGGAGATGTTCGGCAGGGTATTAATACCCGTTTCGACGATTACGCTAGCCAGCTCGATCCAGTCAATTTTCCTCCCGACACCAACATCATGGAAGATATCACTTATGCGGAATACCTCGATCCGAATGGCCCGAAGCAGCCGCCTAGTCATCTGGATGTGGCGGTTGACGGACGTCGAGTTGTATTGCTTCCGATTGTCAAAATAAGCGAGCTCGATGGTGGTCGGACTACTGTTCAGATCGATCGTTTCGGAGCGTTCTTTCTGAAAAGCAAAGTTGACAACGGCAATGGGGGCGAAATTCAGGCTGAATTCATCGGCATAGACGTCGTCGTCGGGAGTGGCGAATACGATCCTTCTGGTACGACGACCCCTGGTCCGGCGATTAGGAAACCAGTGCTCTACCGATAAGGTGTGTGCTTATGTGTCAAGAGCTTCTTGAGAGGATATCGTCCTTTGCGAGGAACGACCGTGGCGTGCAGCTTGTGGAGCTTGCCATAGTGCTGCCGCTCCTGGTCGTCCTCTTCGCCGCGGCGGCCGAATTCGGGCGTTACTTCTACGAATACACGACACTGGCGAAGAGTTCACGCACTGCGGTCCGTTATCTAGCGACGAAGGCGCCTTGTAATGATCCCGAGGCAAAAAAACTTGTCGTTTACGGAAACCTTGCCGGCACCGGGAGTCCGGTGATGTATGGCTTAACGACGTCCAATGTAGAAATCAAACGCTACGATAAAGACGGCAATGAGGTGACCGGCGGCGTTCCGGCTACCGTAGCCATCAATATCATAAATTTCCAGCACACATCTCTGTTTAAGCTTGGCCAGCTTACAAAAACTTCGGCAACGCTTGATGTCGCTGTCAAGCCAAGCGTCACGATGCGTTACTTGCTAACCCAACCACCGATCGGAGGTTGTCCATAGTAATGATTCGCTGCAGGAAAAAGAGATCGCGTGAATGCGGGGCCACGCTCGTAGAGTTTGCCATCGGTGCAAGCGTCTTCTTGCTGGCGATGTTTGCTGTCATTGAGTTCGGCCGGTTGCTCTGGATTCACAACGCCCTCGCTGATGCTGCACGACGCGCGGCCCGTTACGCAGTAAACCAGCCAGCAAATAGTCCGGCAGGCACAAAAACTACCGGGGATGATGTTGGCCCTAGTTTTGATGCAATCAGAAACGTTGCCGTGTACGGGAGTCCGACGGCCGGAACACAGCCATTGGTAAATAACCTTACCCCAGGCAATGTGCATGTGCATTACGCAGATTTCGGTGTGGGTGCAGGAACTGTAAGTGTAACGATTACAGACTATCAGTTCCAATTTGTCGTGCCCATTGTAGGCACGAGCATTACGATGCCGGATTACCACACAACTTTAACGGGCGAAAGCGCCGGAACTCTTCCTTAGAAATCAGTGGCTCAAAAATAGCGGACCGCTAATTTCCTGTTCCCCTAAACCTCTCTTCGAGCATCCCATGACGCAACCATTAACACTCGTAGTTCTCAGCAGCGGCCTTGATAGCTTCAAGGAGATTCGCACAGCATTGTCAGCCGACCCGCGAGTCAAATTATTAGCAGGCGGAGACGACGCTGAGCAATTGCACGGCGAGATTGTTCGCCTAAAGCCTGCGGCGGCGATCATCACACTAGGAGCGAATTCCGACCACGCAATCAAGTTCATTCAGAAATTGACATCTGACGCACCGAAGACCGCAATCATTTCAGCAGCGGTTAACGCGACTCCAGATCTGATGTTGCGAAGTCTTCGCGCCGGCGCCCGCGAATTTCTGAGGCTGCCGATAAGCGCCGACGAGCTGAAGACAGTGTTGGACCGCGTCGCTCACTTCTGCGCCGGCCACGGTGAAGCGCCTCAGAAAAGAGGCCGCATGACTGCAGTCTTTTCGAGCAAAGGCGGATGCGGCACGTCTTTCATTGCAACCAACCTGGCAGCGGCAAGTGCCGCGCGCACCGTATTAGTAGATCTCAACTTGCAGGCAGGAGATCTGCCGCTCTTTCTGGGGCTCGATCCGAAATACTCCTTCGCTGATATGGCAGAGAATCGAACTCGGCTCGATGAGGCTTTGATAAGTAGCTTTGTTACGCCTCACACCTCAAATCTTTCGCTGCTGGCCGCCCCCAAAGAGGCAGACTCAGCAGATGAAATCGAGGCGGAGCACGTGTTCGATGTTCTGCAAAGGCTGCGCGAATCATATGAGTATGTTGTTCTAGATCCGCAACACACCTTCGACTCGATAACCCTTGCGGCACTCGATCAGGCGGACGAGATCGTATTGGTTCTTACCCTCGATATACCGGCAATCAGAAGTACACAGCGCGCACTCGAAATCTTTGACCGCTTGGGATATCCGCGCAAGAAAGTTCGCATTGTGGTTAACCGCTGGAGCAAGCAGATCGACCTTGATCTACGGCAAGTAGAAAGATTTCTTGGTGAACCTGTCATCGGATTTATACCCAGCGACTATCAGACAGCCGTGAATTCGATCAATCTAGGAGAGCCCTTGGTGCAGGCTGATCCCGATTCAAAGATTGCGTTAGAGATCAAGAGAATTGCGGGCATGCTTGGAGATGGAGCGGTTCCGGTCCAGGCAAACGCAGGCCCGAAGCGCACACTATGGAGTTCAATGTTCAAAAAGGAACGGGCTCAAACTCAGTTCAATCTACAAGCCTCAATGAAGCAGTCGTAATACAAGAATATCCGGTTGGATAAAACAATATGGCACTGCGAGAGAGATTAATCAAAGAAACGGCGGGCGGTCCGCCCAACAACGGCTCAGAAAACAACAGTCAGCATTCGTTTCAGGAAATGAAGTCGCGGCTCCACCGCGCTCTCATCAACCGAATGGACCTGACTAAACTGAATACACTAACTCCGGAGCAGGTCCATGCTGAGGTATCGCGTCTGGCAGAGAGTGTACTCGCGCAAGAAGCGATGCCATTGTCCGCAGTTGAACGGGACAGAATGGTTAATGATGTCCAGCATGAGCTCTTTGGTCTTGGACCGTTAGAGCCTTTGCTGGCAGACTCTACGATTTCGGACATACTCGTAAACTCCTACAAGACCATCTACATTGAGCGACGAGGAAAAATCGAAAGAACAAACGTCGCCTTCAAGGATGACGAGCACTTGATGAGGGTGATCGAACGGATTGTCTCGTCCGTCGGCCGTCGCATTGACGAATCATCGCCGATGGTTGATGCGCGTCTGCGTGATGGCTCGCGCGTGAATGCCATCATTCCGCCGCTATCTATCGATGGACCGGTTCTCTCAATTCGCCGCTTTGGCACGGAGCCACTGCGGATGAATACACTCATCGAGTACAAGGCACTTACGAAGGACATCGCAGACATGCTCCAGATGTGCGTCACGGCGCGACTCAATCTGCTGATTTCCGGGGGTACGGGCTCAGGTAAGACTACTCTTCTGAATGCCTTGTCGGCCTACATTCCGGAAAATGAACGCATCGTCACGATTGAAGATTCTGCCGAGTTGCAGCTGCAACAGCCTCACGTGGTTCGACTGGAAACGAGGCCGCAAAATATTGAAGGACGAGGTGAGGTCACTCAGCGAGATCTCGTTCGTAACGCGTTGCGCATGCGTCCAGACCGCATTGTTATCGGTGAGGTCCGCGGTGGCGAAGCGATCGACATGTTGCAGGCGATGAACACAGGTCATGACGGCAGCTTAACCACCGTTCACGCAAACACACCGCGCGACGCGCTGGCACGTTTGGAGACGATGATTCAGATGACGGGCATGCGTCTCTCCGATCGCGCAATGCGCCAGCAGGTCGCCTCCGCCATCAACCTGGTGGTCCAGGTAGCGCGTCTTTCAGATGGGGCCCGCCGCCTGACTTCCATTTCTGAAATCACCGGTATGGAAGGCGAGACGATCACGATGCAGGAAATCTTCCAGTTTGAAAGAACCGGTGTGGATTCTGGGGGCCAGGTCCTTGGCCGCTTTCGTCCGACCGGTATTCGTCCTCGTTTTGCTGAGCGACTTAAGGCCTGCGGGATGCAGTTGCCACGAGTCTTCTTTGAGGAGTCGTAAAATCACATGATGATCTCCTTTATAGTTTTCCTGTTCGCGCTTTTTCTGGTGCTGGGCGCATATGTTGTTGCCACTCACGGATCTGACGCGAAGCGCGCGCGGTTGCGGCAACGGCTTTCTGACGCTTTGCTGCATTCGGCACATACTGAAGATATCGAAGTGATTCTCGCCCGCAATGAACTGATGAGCGAGATCCCCGTGCTGAATAGATCGCTTGTTCGGATCCAGGCAGCTCTGCAATTGAAACGCATGTTGGACCAGGCAGATCTACATATCACGCCTTCCCGGCTGATCATGTTTTCAGGCATGGCAGGACTGCTTGGAGCAATGGCCGTGGCGATGATTAGTATTTCCATACTGGCGATGGCTGGCGCTGGCCTTTTTGCAGCCAGTCTCCCGTTTGTTCACGTTTGGTGGAAACGCAAGAAGCGATTTGATGCCTTTCTGGAAAATTTGCCTGATGCACTTGACCTAATGAGTCGGTCACTTTCGGCGGGACACGCTTTCCCTGAAGCGCTTCATATGGTTTCGACAGAGATGCCGGAACCAATAGCCACTGAGTTTCGGAAAACCTATGAAGAGCAAAACCTTGGGCTCTCGCTCAAGTTAGCGATGGAAAACCTGACTGATCGCATTCCCCTCCTGGATCTTAAGATGTGCGTTACGGCCGTTATGATCCAGCGTGAAACTGGTGGCAACCTGGCTGAAATTCTTGAAAAAGTGGCCTACACAATACGCGAACGCTTCCGCATCATGGGTGATTTGAAAACACTAACCACCAGCTCGCGACTGTCTGCCTGGCTGTTATGTGCACTGCCGATCTTCGTTACGTTCGTAATTACGGCCATGAATCCCGAGTACATGAGCATTCTCTGGAAAGATCATCGCGGTCATTACTTGATAGCCGCAGCTTTGTTCCTGCAGTTAACTGGCATGCTGATCATACGAAAGATCTTGGACATAAAGATTTGATTAGTAAGTGTCAGTTGTCGGTGGTCAGTA
>JBKPAL010000165.1:0-14702 GCA_046726395.1 Acidobacteriota bacterium | reverse complement strand
AGTACGTGATCGAGTAGATCTTTGGAGGCGAGGTCAAGAAGCAAAGGTGGATAACCATGCTGTTGAAGAATAACTGCGGCGGCGACCGCGGCTTCCAGGCAGTGCGCTTCGTTTCTTTTCACTATCTCGCGAAAGGATCGCATGGTGCCACCGTGGCGTTCCCAGTTATAGGGCATGGAAGTGAGGAACTTCTGGACCTTGCGGGGAGTCTTCAAACGTTGAACCAATCTCCACTCCGCTGGAGTGAAGTCTGATGGTCCTGGTTTGTTATTCATTCGAACAAAAGCTTTAGCAGAACACGAGCGAATTGCCAATTGTCAATTGGTATGGCCGATTGGGATCTCATGGACTTATACAGTGTAGCGAATACACGCGAACTCGTTGTTGATGGTGATCTAAAATTGGCGATTGGCAATCCTCAATCCTCAATGACCTCGGTTCAGCCTTGCCTCAAGTGGGCATCGTGATGTAAGAAACTAGCAAGGGCTTAATTTTCATTCATAAGCAAAATGTGCGGTTTACCTGAGCTTCCACAACCGCCAGAATTTATAGCACTCAAGGAGTAGGGTTGGTTTCATGAAACAAGATCTTTCCATTCCACAAATGACTCGCGCCGAACGAGAGGCCGAGACCGAAGCAAACAGACTAATTGAACAAATTGAGGGTGCTCTGGCGGCTGTGGCAGTGCATTCAACCGATCAGGCTGATGCACTAGATGGCTTTGCAGACAGAATTGACCGCGCCGCGCGTGACTTGGCTTTCGCTATTCGTGAACTTGCACAGGCACGCCGCACTCCTCACGACGGAACAGCGTGAAACCGCCACCCATCTTAGAATCACCAATCCCATCCGGACAGTAATGTTGGAGACGATATGACTTCACTACGC
Source organism: Acidobacteriota bacterium (assembly GCA_046726395.1). Lineage (GTDB taxonomy): Bacteria > Acidobacteriota > Blastocatellia > Pyrinomonadales > Pyrinomonadaceae > PSRF01. The sequence continues at coordinate 13,814 of JBKPAL010000165.1, read as the reverse complement.
ACTGAGAGACTGACTGAAGATCTGGGCCACAAGAATTCGGACTTCGGTCTCGATAACTACGGCATTCGTGGAGCCGCTCGCGTTTATTGGAACCTGAATACTCCCGAACTCTACGAAGAGATTGCACGACGCGGGGAGGGCGTGCTCTCGGACAAGGGCGCTTTAATTGTCGATACGGGCGAACACACTGGACGTGCTGCTAAAGACAAAGCGATCGTGCGGGAACCGCAGAGCGAAGAGAAGGTCTTTTGGGGCGAAGTAAACAAAGAGTTTTCTCAGGCGAAGTTTAATGCACTGAAAGAGAGGATGATGGCCCATGCAGCCGGCCGCGATCTATTCGTGCAGGATACGTTTGCCGGTGCAGATCCTCGTTATCGTCTGCCAGTTCGCGTGATTACTGAATTCGCCTGGCATTCGCTATTCGCGCGCACAATGTTCATTAGTGACGACTCGAATGCTAAGTCACATAAACCGGAATTCACGATTATCAACTTCCCGACCTTTCAGGCCGATCCAGAACGCGATGGGACACGCTCTCCAACGTTCATCTTGATGGATTTTAGTCAACGCCTGGTGCTGATCGGCGGTACATCGTACGCAGGCGAAACCAAGAAGAGTGTCTTCACGATTCTGAATTACCTTCTGCCGCAGCGCGGTGTCATGAGCATGCATTGCTCAGCCAACGTCGGCGAGAGTGGTGACGTCGCGATTTTTTTCGGGTTATCGGGAACAGGCAAGACGACTCTTTCAGCAGATCCCGAACGGCAACTGATTGGCGATGATGAGCACGGCTGGTCAGACGATGGGATATTCAACTTCGAAGGGGGCTGCTATGCGAAGGTAATTCGCCTTTCGCCCGAAGCTGAACCCGATATCTATCGTACTACCGGAATGTTCGGCACGATTTTGGAGAACGTCGTTTTCGATTCAGTAACACGCGCCATCGATCTCGACGATGCGAGCAAGACTGAGAACACGCGCGCCTCTTATCCGCTCACGAGTATTCCGAACATCGTTGAGTCAGGGTACGCCGGCCATCCGCAAAACATCATCATGCTCACTGCCGACGCGTTTGGCGTCTTGCCGCCCGTTGCGCGGTTAACACCTGAGCAGGCGATGTACCACTTCCTTTCCGGGTACACCGCTAAAGTGGCCGGCACTGAAAGAGGAGTTAAGGAACCGGAAGCTACTTTCTCGACTTGCTTCGGCGCTCCTTTCATGGTCCTGCACCCAGGAGTCTATGCGGATCTTCTAGGCAAGAAGATGGCACAGACGAATGCAGCTTGTTGGTTGATCAATACTGGTTGGAGCGGTGGACCATACGGTGTAGGGCAACGAATGAAGATTGCCTACACCCGCGCAATGATTCGAGCCATTCTCAATGGTTCACTGTCGCAGGTGGAAACACAGCCGGATCCAATCTTCGGTGTCAACGTTCCAGTGTCCTGTCCGGCTGTTCCGGCGGACGTGCTGCAGCCGCGAAACACCTGGGCAGATAAGGAAGCCTATGATCGACAGGCTCTGGATCTCGCGCGACGTTTCAATGAGAACTTCAAGAAGTATGAGAGTGGGGTCTCTGAGGCGGTCCGAAGCGTCGCACCAAAAACGGACTAGCAAGTCAGAAGGCAGGTCAAAGCTCAAAGGTCAGAGGTCAGAGGTCAGAGGTCAGGATAAGACTCTTTTAGGCTTTGCCTTATGGACTTGAGGAAGTGGCTCCGCCCTTCCGGTAAGAGTGCTACTAATTTCAAGGGCTCCGCCCCCATGACTTTGAAGGAAGGGCGAAGCCCAATTCTTTCTTGAGTAATCTTATCCGGAAGGGCGGAGCCGCTTCCTCAAGTCCAGATGGCAAAGCCAAGATCTCTGACTTCTAATCTCTGACCTCAGCCGGGAGGCCAGTTCATCGGTCGTCCGGCGAGAACGTGAATGTGCAGATGAAAGACGGATTGGCCGGCGCCAGCGCCAGTATTAATGACGATGCGATAGCCGTCATCTGAATGTCCCTCCGCGTTAGCAATGCGCGCCCCTATGCGCAAGAGATGGCCCAGCATCTCCTCATCGCGGTGAGTTGCTTCATTCAACGATTCCATGTGTTCGCGCGGGATTACTAAAACGTGAGTTGAGGCTTTGGGATCGATGTCTCGAATTGCAACGCAGACCTCATCACTGTGCACAAGATCAGCTGGAATCTCGCCTCGAATTATTTTACAAAAAAGACAACTGGCATCTGACATCGCTTGCGTTCCTCACTTCAGGCAACAGCACTCACGTCAGGAAGCGTTGACATAGGCGATGTTACCGATTGGCGAATGCGTTCGATCTGCGCTCCAACTTCGCGCAGCTTGGTCTCGATCTTCTCGTACCCACGATCGATGTGATAGACGCGCTCGATAATCGTTTCTCCCTCCGCCACGAGTCCCGCCAACACGAGAGATGCAGATGCGCGAAGGTCCGAAGCTTGTATCGGCGCCCCGGTTAATTTTGTTGGCCCATCGACGACAGCGTTGTGTCCTTCGATGTGAATACGAGCCCCCATCCGCTGCATCTCTGATGCATGCATGAACCGGTTCTCAAAAATCGTTTCAGCTATGACTGCTTTGCCCTGGGCCTGTGTCATGAGGGCCATGTACTGCGCTTGCATATCTGTAGGGAAACGCGGATACGGTTTGGTAGTCACGTCGCGGGAAATTACGTTTCGCGCCTTCACGAACAATGTACTCGGATTCAATTCAGTTATCTCCACTTCGGCTTCGCGCAGTTGTTGAATGATGCTGGTCAAGTGCTCTGGCTGACAATCCTTAATTTCAAGTTCGCCACGCGTTATCGCTGCCGCAACAATGAAAGTTCCGGTCTCGATTCGATCGGGAATGATTGTATGCTCGGCACCTTCAAGAACCTCAACGCCTTCAATCTCAATCGTACTCGTACCTGCACCACGTACGCGCGCACCCATCTTGTTTAATAGCTCTGCGAGATCAGCTATTTCGGGTTCACACGCCGCATTTCGCAGTAATGTCGTGCCTTCTGCGAGTGTGGCGGCCATCATCAGGTTTTCGGTGCCGGTTACGGTGACTTTGTCGAACTCAATTTCAGCTCCACGTAGCCTTTTATTGGGAGCTCTCGCGACCACATTGCCAGATTCCAGCTTCACTTCTGCGCCCAACTTCGCAAAGCCGGCGAGATGAAGATCGATAGGTCGAGTGCCGATGGCACAACCGCCCGGCAACGAGACTTTAGCTTTACCGAATCGTGCCAGTAGTGGACCAAGCACTAGCACTGAGGCACGCATAGTCTTAACGAGTTCGTACGGAGCCTCGAAGAGTTCAATGTTGGGAGCGCTAATCTTATGCGTGCGGAGTTCTGGTGTTAATACAGTTGCTCCGAGATCTTCCAGCAAGCGTCGCTGGGTAATGATGTCGCGCACGTAAGGAATGTTGTGAAGAGTGATGGTATCGGCAGTTAATAAGCCAGCGGCCATGCAAGGCAGCGCTGAGTTCTTAGCGCCGCTGATCGAAACCCGACCTTCGAGAGGATTCCCACCTGTAATTCGAAATTTGTCCATGACTGCAACAGATTAGAGGAAAACCACAAAAGGTGGAAGGAATTCTAATTCTCACCGAAATTCTCCTTCTCACCCGGCTTTAGCCCGGTGGAAACCGGTCGAAGATAAGAGCGAGAACGGTTTTAACGGTTCGCTACGCGTCGGGGAATCTAAGTCAGGTGGCTTTGCCTCAAAAGTTAGATAAGACTTTTCAACGGCTTGCCGGCTGGTGGTGAGGCGGCGGCTCGCCCCGCCGTTCGCGATCGGATAATCACCCGGGCTTTGCCCTTCGTTTGGGCTCGCCCCTTGGAACTGTTGGGCCAAAGGCCGCACTGCGGCAGAGCCCCGAATCCAAGAATTTAGCTTACGGCGAGGCAAGCCACCGCCGCACACCATGCGGCAAAGCCGTAACCGCTGACAACCGACTTTGCGGCGAAGCCAAGTCAGGTACTCTTGCAACTAACTGGTCTCGCAATGACAGAAAAGGCGCGACACATGCTCGTGTCGCGCCTTTTGTTATTTGCCCTGAATCCCCGAACGTTTACTAGTTGGCGGTGCTCGCCTTCTTTATCCGCACCCCACCATTTGTTGTCATTGCCCGTACTGTCGCCCCGCCTGAGCCGAGGTTCACTGCAATTTCTTTCGTGATCCGGCCCTGAACAGTGACCGGGAAATCAATGCTTAGGTGCCCATTCACAGTGCCGGTTTCGAGATGCGCCGAATAATTCTCAGGTACTGACATGACGATTCCACCGTTGGTTGTCCTAACGTCGAGCGTCTCACCGTCCCAACGATCACCTTCAAGTTCAACCACGACGCCGCCATTAGTCGTAGAGCCGTGCACATTTCCGCCAACGCGCTTGAGCACAACACCGCCATTCAGTGCTGTGAATTCAAGCCGACCGCTGACGTCTGCAATCGCAATACCTCCGTTGTTCGACTCAAGAGAAAGATCCGACCGGCGTGGGACAATGAGCTCATAACTAACACTCCACCAATAATCTTTACGATTCTCGGGGCCATCCGCAAAGATCTTGCCGCCGGCTGTGTTGATATTCACCTGTTTAGCTAGTTCGTCGGCCTCAGCCTGGGTTGGTGCTGCGGCCTGGATTTTTGAACGCACTAAAACCTCGTTTCGCTCCCAGCCTTTCACTGAAATGCCACCGTTTTTTCGTGCGTCAACAGAAATGGGGCCGGCAGGAGCCAAAGTTTGTTCCTTGATCTCGCAATGGTTCGCCAACCGCTCGCTGGACCAGCTGTTTTCACAGTTCATGCCTCGTGTCTTGTCGCGCTGAGCCACGGCACTAAAGCTTCCGACGCTAAGCGCGATCAGCACGAGCACACTTCGCCATAACCATCTGTTCATAGTCGTCTCTCCTGCTTAATTGTTCGAGTGCTTAACTACCTGCGGTCCTGTAGCTGTAACACCGCTGCCTTTTCGGATGTGACAAGATTTTTGGAATGCAGGGACTTGTCACCGCTTTAACTGGTTCCAAAGCTCTTCTATTTCGCCAAAACGTTGAAGGTGCGGAACTACTCATAGCCGTGACAAGTCCCCGCACTCCAAATCTTCGCTCTAACTCTTCAGTGGATATAGCTTTAGCCCGATGCTATGCTAGGAAGCGCTCCCAATCACATTGCTGACTAGTCAGGGGACAACATCGGATGCTGAGCCGATTCCAGGGATCGCGCCGCGTAGTAATAACCGGCATGGGTTGCATTACGCCAATTGGAATCGGCAAAGAAGCATTCTGGGATGGTCTCGTCAAAGGCGAGAGTGGCGTCCGCCGCATCGACTCTTTTGATGTTTCCGACTCGCCAGTAAAGATCGCTGCAACCATTCCTGACTTCGACTGGCAAGCTCAACTCGAACCCAGAGATCGCAAACACGTTGCCCGCACCGTTCCTCTGGCCCTCGCTGCGGCACGCGAAGCTTTACAAGACGCCAATCTCCTTCCTAGCGACATGTCGTTGGAAGAACGACGGCGCATCGGTGTGTTGTTGGGAACGGGCGGTGGTGGGCTGGCATTTACCGAGCAGCAGTACGAATACTGGTACATTGGACCAGCGTACAAAGCGAGCGTCTATACCATTCCGTCATCCACGCATGGTGGGCTTTCAAGTGAGTTGTCCATGGCCTTCGGCATTCGTGGTCTCTCACACATTATCTCCACGGGTTGCACCAGCTCTACAGATGCAATCGCCTATTCAGCGGAACACATTGCACTAGGACGACAGGACGTAATGATTGCCGGAGGTGTAGATGCACCAATAGCACCGGGCATCCTTGCGGCTTTCAATCTGATGACCGTTCTCACTAATCAATGGAACGATGAGCCCGCGCGCGCGTCGCGACCATTCTCACGCGATCGTTCGGGCATGGTGCTTGGTGAGGGAGCATGGATCTATGTGCTCGAAGATCTGGAGCGGGCAAGAGCACGCAAAGCTTCAATCTATGCCGAAATCAGTGGATATGGCGCAACGTGCGACGCTTACCACCGCGTGAGATTAGAAGAAAGTGGTGAGGAGCCGGCGCGTGCGATCAGATTGGCGCTTGATGAGGCACGGCGAAGTCCTGACGAAGTTGATTACGTTAATCTGCACGGCACTTCTACTCTCTTGAATGATCGGATTGAGACAAGTGCACTCAAGCTTGGATTGAATGGAAATGCGAAACGCATTCCGATGTCTGCTACAAAATCACAAGTCGGCCACCCTCAGGGCGCCAGCGGTGCTGCTGGTCTGGGCGCCGCGCTATGCGCGATAACTCGCAATGTGATTCCTCCAACAATTAATCTCGATGAACCCGATCCCTCTTGTGACCTCGATTACGTCCCCAATCAAGCAAGGGAAGCTAACATTCGCGTAGCCTTGTGCAACTGCATCGGCTTTGGATCAAAGAACAGCGCGTTGGTTGTTGAAAGATTCCAAAGTTCGAAATAAGAGTTGGTGGAATCTTGAAGATTGAACCTAGCGAAGCTTGAGCGGGGGTAAACCACCCTTCCCAACCATGAGACTCTTAGACTGGAATTCGATAGTCGAGCGTTGAAAGCCATTCAACGCCAGATGCGAGCATTCAAGTTGAAAAGTCTCATGGTTGGGAAGGGTGGTTTACCCCCGCTCTAGCATCAAACGGTTCAGCTTTCGATTTCATCACAAATCTTGCAAGCGTTGGTTTCAGTCATGTTCAGTCGATTCAAAACACGAAGTCTCGAACTCGAGAACATCGACACAGGTAGCTACTCCGCAGACGAATACGAAGCCTGTCTAGTAGAACTTCGATGGGTCAATCGTTGGCTCGGCGATGTACGCGCCTTATCCAACTCGTTGTTGAAAGAGCTCGCACGATCAGGCTTGAAGCGCTTCTCCGTACTGGACGTTGGAGCAGGATCAGGAGAACTCCTGCGCGTCGTGTCGAAGTGGGCAGGTGAAAACAACAAAGAAGCGCAACTGGTCGGATTGGAATTGAATGCTCGCTCAGCTCGAGCAATTCGCGAAGAGTCTGCTGGGTCGATCAGCTCTGTGAATGCTGACGCGCTCGCGGAACCATTCGTGAGCGGAGCTTTTGACTACTCGATGTGTTCACTATTCACGCACCACTTGACTGATGATCAAGTAGTGCGGCTATTCCAAGAGTTGAGCCGGGTAACCAAGAGTCGAATCGTTGTGATCGATCTTCATCGACACGCGGTAGCGTACTTTCTTTACACAACCGTACTACGTCTATTTCTGCATACTCGTCTGCTCCGTGAAGACGGTGCGCTTTCGATTCTGCGGAGCTTCAGGAAGGACGAGTTACAACATCTGGCCGAGCGCGCCGGTTTGCGAGACATACGCGTGACGCGACGTTTTCCTTTCCGCTTGGTGCTTAGCGCCGGCAGAGGATTAAGTTGTTCACTTGAACAGACGGAAGAGCATCAATTGAGGTTAGCCTCGTAATGACTAGCAATGCCAACAGCAATAAATTCGACGTCATCATCGCCGGCGCTGGTCCAGCGGGCTCAAGTGCTGCAATTCATTTGGCCGCGCGTGGACTGTCGGTCCTGTTGGTAGATCAAAAGAAGTTTCCTCGCGCAAAGTTGTGTGGAGAGTTCATCTCTCCTGAGTGTTGGCAGCACTTCTCGCGTTTAGGTGTAGCGGACAAGATGATCGCGTCAGGCGGAAGTACGCTCAAGCAAACGATCTTCTATTCGCGCGCGGGACATTCCGTTCGAGTACCAAGCGAGTGGATCGGTGGCAATGCGGCTCTGGGTTTAAGCCGCGCCGAAATGGATAACAATCTCGTTAACCGCGCGCGCGAATGTGGCGTTAACGTGCTCGAGGAAGCACGCGTTGCAGGGCTCATCGAAAGCAACAATACAGTTCGGGGTGTTTCTGTTAAGACTTCGAATTCCGAGCATGAGTATTTTGCGCCAGTAACAATCGATGCCACCGGTAGATCGCGAGCGTTGTCACGACACCTCAACAATTTCAAAACGGAAAAACGGAAAGTGCCACGACGCTTGGTCGCTTTCAAAGCTCACCTTCGGAACTCTAAAGCGGATCAAGCGACCTGTGAAATCTATTCATATCCAGGTGGATACGGCGGACTCAATGCGGTTGAAGCCGGAGTCAGCAATCTTTGTTTCATTGTTTCAGCTCGTGACGTGCGTCGTTACAACTCGAATCCCGAAGAGCTGATGCATCATGTGGTTGCGAAAAATCGACGAGCCGCACACTCACTTGAAGGGACTGAAGTAATTACTCCGTGGCTCAGTGTGTCAATCGAGAGTTTCGGTAAACAGGCGCTCGTCTCCGCTGACGGACTGCTGAACATTGGCGACGCCGCAGCCTTTATTGATCCTTTTACGGGTAGTGGAATGTTGATGGCCCTCGAAAACGGAGAACTGGTCGCAGAAGCTATTTGTCGGGGAAGACAACAATTAGAACCGGGGAGTTTTGCCGCGCTCGCATCGGATTACCGTCAGCGTTATGCAGAGCGTTTTGGGACGCGATTGCGAGTGTCAAAGTGGTTGCGGAGAGCTGCCTTTGTTCCACAATTTGCTGAAGCAGTGATCTTCTTTGTCGGGAATGACAGAGTTCGTAAGCGGTTAACGCGCGCCACTCGTAGTGCTACTTTCAGGCCCGAAGACATTCACCCAATCGAAAGCTAAATACCTCATAAGAACGCGATTTCTGCAGGCAATCCATTTTTTCAAAGTGCTTGCCACAGTTGCGGTTTTGCGGTACAAAGACGGGGCGTTTCGATGCAAACGGCCCTGACATCTTCCAAAGATGTCCTTGATTGTTCGAGCACCTGCAACTCCCCTCTCATGCGGCGAACAAACAAAACTCAGCGATTCTGTTTCTCGGAGTCAGCGAGCGGCACTAGTCAAAATACAGACACAATTCAGTACGGCGAACCGCGTGTGTTCCCGGCTCTTAAGGAGAATGAGATGACATTTGCGTCCCGTATGCACTTGCTAAAAGTATCGGTCCAAGTCGCTGTAGTCTTTATTGTCTCTCTCTTCTGCGTTGACGTTGCCGTAGGTCAGGCTCAAGCAAACGCAGCTGATTTGAACGGATACGTGCGTGATCCACAGGGAGCAGTAGTCGTTGGAGCAACAGTAACCGCTCGCAATCCCGCCACGAACTTTACGCGCAGTGTCACAACGAATGGTGAAGGTTACTATCAAATCACCAGCCTTCCGCCAGGTGACTATGAAATTACAGTCGAAGCCCCGACCTACAAGAAAGCAGTGGTGCCCTCGTACACCTTGACTGTTGGTGCACGCCCAGATCTTGATGTCGTGATGGAAGTGGGCCAGATCTCCGAAACTGTAAATATCTCAAGCGAAGATCAGCCCGTGGTGGAAACAACACGAACCACAGTCGCGAACACTATTGAGCAACAACGCATCGAGAACCTGCCCATCAATCAGCGCGATTACCTTGGTTTTGCTACGACAATTTCTACAGTCAATCGCGGCAACGATCGTCCGATTGGACCAGCACCATCTTCGGGACTAAATATTGGAGGCCAACGCGGCCGATCCACTCTCGTCCAAGTAGATGGCGCCGATAACACCGACAACTCAGTAAATGCAGCGCGGAGTACTGTCTCGCAAGAAGCTGTGCAGGAGTTTCAAGTCGCAACCAATTCGTACGCTGCGGAATTTGGACGTGCAACCGGCGGCATCATCAATGTAGTTACGAAGGCTGGAACGAACGATTTCCAGGGGAATATTTTTGGATTCCTGCGACACCGCAGTTTTCAGGCTCGCAACGCTTTTGCGCCAATCGAGGATCCGCCGTTCACGCGCGCGCAGTACGGAGCTACCCTCGGTGGCCCAATCAAAAAAGATCGCACCTTCTTCTTTACGGCATTTGAACAACGACGCCGTCAGGAATCGAGTTTCTTTACGAGCGATGTAGGTGCTGGCCTTACGTCCAGCATCACTATTCCTGCCATCCCACCGGTTATCCCGGCTGCTCAGACTTATACCAATTTGACCGCTGCACAGGTGGCTTTCATCGGCGCAGAACTAGCAAGTGGCGATGCTACTCGCATCGGGAGAGCCGTTGCCTATGCACATTTCGCATCAGTCGGAGCACAGATCGGATTGAACGGAAGAAGTACCTTGATCAACTTTCTTCCAGGCGTCGGCATTCCACAGGGACAGGTGATTGGATCGCGCTTTCTGCTGGCTGGTACTCCGATACCTACACTTGCGAATAATGGAATAGCCCCGGGGTTCACAACCGTCAACGGTAATGGTGACCCGATTGCTTTTCGCCCACTAAACCAGTTGCTGAGGATCTTTCCGATTTCCGAGGCGACAACATTCTTTTCGGTGCGCGGTGATCACAACTTCAATACAAATCATCACCTGACGGTGAGGTTTGGTTACAACCCGAGCGACCTCACCGGCATTCAAGACGAGTCACAGAACCAGACGTTGGGCCAAAATGATTTCTCGCGAACGGGAATTCAAACGCTTCGTGACACCAGTTTTGTCGCGTCTCTCAACTCGACGCTTTCCAACACGATTGTTAATGAAGGCAGATTTAGCTTCGGTCGCCGAAAAGCCACTTTTACTTCGCAGATTCCTGGTGGACCAGCGTTACAGATTTCCGGCGCTGCGTTCATGGGACCAAATCCGTTCTCTCCAGTAGACCGGACGGAAGATCGTTTCCAATTTGCCGATAACGTGAACTGGCTGAAAGGTAATCACTCATTTAAATTTGGCGCGGATTTCAATTTCATCAACGTAGACGCGCGCTTTGAACTTAACTTCCCCGGCCTATTCAATATCGGTGAAGTTTCTGCCGGCACGCTGGCCGCAGGCTTTATCGCTGGTCTATCACCGTTGGCTCCATCTCTTACTCCAGTGCAAGCCTACGGCATGGGCATCCCGGGAGTATTCATTCAGGGTTTTGGTGATCCAATAAGCTCAATCAAGAACAAGCCCCTGGCGTTCTTTGCGCAGGATTCATGGAAAGTTCGTCGCAATCTGACCTTGAATTACGGTCTTCGCTATGACGTAGAGTTGACCGACACGATTACACCAGTCGGTTTTAGAGATCCGCTTACCGGCATTCAGCTTAGTGCCGAAGATTTGTTGACGGCCCAAAACTCACTCGGCGTTCAGCAGGGATTTCCGCGTGACACCAATAACTTCGCGCCTCGCGTCGGTGTTGCGTGGGACATAAACAGCGATGGCAAGACGGTTGTGCGCGCCGCGTATGGTCTCTTCTATGATCATCCGCTGCTGGCGATCGCGTTTAACTCCGATATCGCTGATGCTTCGCAGCAACAGCAATACACGAATGTTCTTCCTGGCAGCCCCAACCCAACGCAGACATTCAACATCGTGCAGATATTCCAAGGCACAGTGTGCTCAACTGCGACTACTTCGCCTTTCTGTCCGCCGGGCCTAACAACTCCCGGTGTAGCGACGAGCGCTCAATATCTCCCTGGACGGATGCGCTTCAACGACCAAACATTCGTCGGCTTTGGACCATTGCTTCCCTTCACACTGAATGTCGCGCAGGATTTTCAGTACGCCTACGCAAACCAGGCAAACCTGACGGTCGAACGTCAGATCGGCAGGGATATGTCGTTCAGTGCGAGCTACATCTTCGTCGGTACGCATCATCTGCCTCATCCTGAAGATATCAACGCACCGATTACCGACAACATCATCGCAAACTTCCGAAGGTTCTCGGCCAACAATCCGGTACTGTGTCCGACAGGTTGTCCGACCGGCAGGAATCCGTTGAGTAATGCTGAAGGCCTGTTCTTCCCATTGCCCACTACAAGCAATGCCCTCTACACGGTTCGGGTTCCCGGTCTTGTCGTAGTCAACAACACGACGGGAGCCGTGATCGTAAGTCCAGTGGCTGCCAACTTCTTCAGGCCCAGTGGTCCAAATTATTTCTTTATAGCGAGCGCGACCGGCGGGCTGGTTTCAAAGGCAGCTTTTGATGCCGCACTCACGGGCTCGCTCCGAAGTCCCGGCTTGGTATCACCCTTTGCTGACGTAAGCGCACAGCTCTCAGATGGCAACTCGAATTACAACGCTCTCAACCTGGAATTGAGGAGGCGCTTCTCGAATAACTTCCAATTCCTCGCAAGCTACACGTGGTCACACTCAATCGATGATTCGAGCGACCTCCAAACGCTTTTGAAACCACAGAACAATCGAAACTTCGCTGCCGAACGAGCCGATTCGCTCTTCGACCAACGTCACCGTTTCGTTTTCAGCGGCGTCGTTGCATCACCACCTTCGTGGAGAGGTTCTGACAGCACGATGCATCGAATCTTTGCTGATTTCACTTTGGCGCCGATTGTGGAACTCTCCTCAGGACGTCCGTTCAATATCGTGACGGGCATCGACACCAATGGAGACTTACAGAGCTCCAATGATCGACCTAGTGTTGACGCGAACGGCATACTCTTCGCTCCGACTGCCACGCCCTTCACGAATGGTTCGCTCGGTCGCAACATGGGTTTGACTCACGGATATGCTTCTATCGACCTGCGCGTCACGCGTGCATTCCACTTCGGTGAACGTTATCGGTTGGACGTCATAGCCGAGGGGTTCAACTTATTCAATCGCTTCAACGAGGCGGCTGCTTCGTCGTTCTTTGTTGACGCCAATAACTTTGCGGAACGTGCCGGAAACGGCCGTTTCTACAGCCGGCCCTCAGCAAGTTATGACCCGCGTCAGTTTCAGTTTGGATTGAAGTTCTCGTTCTAAACCAAGCGAGACTCAGGGCAAAAAGGCGACTGGCGCAATCCAGTCGCCTTTTTAGATCGTGGATTGGCATGCGCTTGCCCTCTGGACTTGAGGATGGCTTGCCCTTCCGTTGCTGCCCCTAAATAGTCTGGGGCTGCGCGCTCCGACTTTGAACTCACCACCAGGCGATCCGACATGGCGCTACTCTGCTGGGTGCGATACATTACTGAAGCAGTTGTGAGGCGAACCCGAAACTCGCACCAGGCATCCGATTAGTCGTCGTTTCTGCGAGCGTTTTCATTTACGGCTGATCCCCTCTTCCCGGGAAAGAAAACCCTTATGGTAGTAACAACAGTGAAAGAAGCAGTTTTCGCGGGCGTCCTTGTGCTTTCGTTGGTTCCTAGTATCTCTGCACAATCAAGCCGACCTCGGCGTGTCAAGCCCCAGCCCGTAAAACCCGCGGAGGAACCGTTGCTTCGGCCAGAGTCACGGTCCACGTCCAGTACTCGAACAAACCCAAACGCACCTCTACTTGAAGTGCAACCCGTCAAGCCGGTAGTCAACAATGTGGCGAGCGGCGACACCAACCATGCGTACGAGCTGTTGCAGCAGAAACAATTTGCAGCGGCAGCAAAGGAAGCAAAGCAACTGGCTGCTCAGTTTCCTAACGATCCTGAGGCTTGGAAGATAGCCGGATTTGCGGAACTCAATCTGAAGCAATATGGAGACGCCGCGCGTGACCTCGAGAAAGCCGTCGAACTGCAACGTCGAAATAAACAGGAGGATCCCAATACGGCAGATGCATTGGCACAAGCGTATGTGCTTTCGGAAAAGTTTGAAGATGCACTGCCGCTCCTCGTGACTGCGACGTCACGCGAAGGTGCCAAGCCTGATTCAGCGATGCTCTATTACCGTGGACTTGCAGAATACAAAACTGGCAAACCCGTCGACGCCGAGAAGTCTTTCAATGCGGTTGTAAAGTTGAATCCAAAAGATTCGTTATCGCTCTTTTATTTAGGTCAGATCGCACTTGCGAAGAATGATCTCGATGGCGC
>JBKPAL010000164.1:0-4348 GCA_046726395.1 Acidobacteriota bacterium | reverse complement strand
GGTTGAGGGCTGGCCAGCGCCTGATCAGCTGCTTCCGAGACGACTCGATCGGCTTCGTCTTTGATCCGTTGCAGTCCATCCTGATCGATTATTCCTTGTTCGATGAGGAGTGCTCCAAAACGCTTAATAGGATCGCGCTCGGAATCCGCCGTACGTTCTTCGTCAGGTCGATAAAGCTTTTCATCGTCCGACAACGAATGCGAGTAAGGCCGGATTACTTTTGCATGGACGAGCGCGGGACCACCGCCGGTTCGGCAATGTCCCACCGCGCGCTGTAGCGCCGCCAATGACTCCAGCACATCAGTGCCATCGCAGCGTTCGACGTGAAGATTCGGAAAGTTCTCGACGAGTTTCGAGAAGTCTCCGCCAGCCGTCTGGACTTCAACAGGAACACTTATCGCGTATCCGTTGTCTTCCAAAAGAAATAGTACGGGCAGCTTAAGGTTGCACGCTGTATTCAGAGCTTCCCACGTTTCACCTTCACTCGAGGTGCCGTCTCCGAATGAAACGTACACGACCTCGTCGTCATGAAAGTTGGTCACGCGCTGCTTTAGTTCATCGATGAGCTTCACTCGATAACCCGCCTCGGCCGCCCCAACAGCTTGCAACAGTTGAGTGCCGGTCGGTGAAGACTGCGTAACGATGTTCAGTTTCTTATAGCCCCAGTGAGAAGGCATCTGCCTGCCGTGCGAGTTTGGATCTGCTTCGGCGGCCACTGCGGAGAGAAGTTGCTCGACTGGAGTCATACCGAGTTGCAGACACAGCGCTCGATCGCGGTAGTAAGGATAGAACCAGTCGTAACCTGGTTTGAGAACCAGGCCAGCCGCTGTCAGTATTGCCTCGTGTCCCGCACCACTTATCTGAAAGAAGATCTTGTTTTGGCCCTTGAGCTGGATCTCCTTATCGTCGAGGCGACGTGACGTGTACATCGTGCGAAACACGCCGAGCATCTCTTCGCGAGTAAGAGGCTGTTCGGCTACATCCTCGACGGAAGTCAGCCGCCGAGACGTCGAGGAGTTCGTTCGATTTTCTCGCTCGGGTGCTAACTGCTCGATTGCGGGTGTCGCGGCGACTGCTTGTTGTTGGATGTCCGTTTCAGTCTTACGGACGAGTTTCAGTACCTTCGTATCAGTCTTCATAATCACTCGATAAAGTCATTCGATAATCTTCAGCCATTGAAGGATGTCCGTGAGCCACGGCAGCATTAACGCCACGTTGGTATGTTTCCTTTGCTTTCTGCCTCTGCCCCGTCCGCTCGTAAGCGTGCGCCAACATGCCGTAAGCGTTTCCCTCGTCGTCGGAGAGCGATAGATACCGATCGAGTGTTTCGATCATCTCAGTATCGAGGCCAGCTTTCTCATATTCTTTAGCTAGGCCGAAAAGGATGCTGGTATTAACGGGATCGCTGGCCAGCATTTGTTTGAAGATATCGATGCGTGACGTAGCCATGAACGTTTTCTTGTCTTTGGTTTTGGGCCTTCGTCTTTGTCAGTTGTCCGGGGTTGATGGTCTGTAGTCAGTTGTTCGTGGTCAGTTGACAACTGACAACTGACAAAGACCAAAGACCTAGACCCTATTTCCCAATCACCAACTTCGCGATGGTTTGCAGTTGCATGTTCGAAGTGCCTTCGTAGATTGCCCCGATCTTCGAATCACGCCAGTACTTCTCGACGGGATAGTCTTTGACAAATCCATAACCACCGTACAGCTCGATCGCTACTGAACTGATTCTTTCGGCGGCTCGCGAGGCGTAGAGTTTTGCGATGGCGGCTTCTTTGACGAAATTCATTCCCGCATCCTTCATGCGTGCGGCGTTGTACACGAGAAGCCTTGCTGCTTCGACCTCGGTAGCCATCTCAGCCAGCTGAAATTGCACGCCTTGAAACTGATTTATCGACTTTCCGAACTGTTGACGTTCGGCTGTATAAGCGAGCGCTGCTTCCATCGCTCCCCGCGCGATGCCGATCATTTGTGCCCCGATACCGATCCGTCCCTCGTTCAACGTTTCGATGGAAACCTTATAACCCTTTCCAACTTCACCTAACACATTCTCTTTCGGTACCTGGCAATCTTCCAGAATCAGTTCGGTCGTCGAGGATGCTCGAATTCCCAGCTTGTTCTCCTTCTTACCTACAGAAAATCCGGGGAAAGATTTTTCGACAATGAACGCTGTGATGCCGCGATATCCCGCCTCAGGATTCGCGTTTGCGAACAGAATAAAAATCTCTGCTTCGTTCCCGTTAGTGATCCAAAGTTTCTGCCCATTAATCAGGTAGTGATCGCCTTTATCAACCGCGCGCGTTTGCATCGCGAAAGCATCTGAACCTGAACCGGCTTCGCTCAGCGCGTATGCTCCGACACTTTTGTCCGCGAGCCGCGACAAATACTTTTTCTTCTGGTCGTTGGTCCCCCACTTGAGCAAAGCGTTGTTTACGAGCGTGTTCTGTACGTCGACGAAAACGCCAACTGAAGCATCCACTCGCGAAAGCTCCTCGACCGCCAGAATCGAAGTGAAGAACGAGCCACCGGAGCCGCCAAATTCTTCCGGGGTTTCTATACCCATCAGGCCGAGATCGAAACATTGTTTGATCAAATCGGGATCGAGCTTGGAGTGCTCTTCCATCTGTTCAACTCGCGGGCGCAACTCGCCTTCGGCAAACTCGCGAACGCTAGAGCGAAACATCTGTTCATCTTCCGAAAGGCTAGTTAACGGCGATGCTGTTGTCTGGTTCATTGCAGTTTGAATCTGACTCATTCGTGACCTCTGAATCCGCGACTTGGTGTAGCTGTCCGATTAGATCGCTGGGATGATCTTCGATGAATGGCTGCCCGCAATGATATTAAAACGCGGTGTAAAAGCCAAAAGCGTCAATCCATAGATTTAACAGATTCCACAGAAAGAAAAGTATGTTGGTAATAACGTTCTGCTCTTTTTGAGTCGGTGTAATCTGTTAATCTGTGGATGAAATGACAAAGCCTTTTGAGAACAATCAACCAAGGAAAAAGTTTTCTGTCTTGGGAATTATCTTTGCGGTTCTCGGATTGGCGCTGTTCGTCTACTTCGTCAATCAAGCACACCCAGATCAGATCCTGGCGGGAATCCGGCGCTTAGGATTTGGTTTTGTCCTCATCATCGCTATTTCTTCAATTCGTCAGACGGTGCGCTCGCTCGCCTGGACTAAATGTTTTGAAGCGCCCTACCGGCTTCGTTTCATCGATGCTTTTCAAGCGCGACTAATGGGTGACGCACTCGGCAACGTCATTCCGCTGGCGAGCGTCGCTGTTAGTGAACCGTCAAAGGCCGTCTTCGTTCGAGATCGCGTTCCGCTCATCGCGGCACTTGCAGCGCTCGCATTGGAAAACATCTTCTATAGTCTTTCCGTCATACTCGTAATAGTTTCGGGAACCACTGCGCTCCTCCTCAGCTTTTCACTTCCGAAGCCATTGCGCATCGCAAGCATGATTGCCTTGATAGTCGCGGCCCTGGTGGCACCGCTCGGCTATTTTGTAATTCACAAACAGTGGCGTTTCATAAGCGGCTTATTATCGAGATTGCATCGCCGCGGCTTCGCGCGCGCAAAATTGGAGAAAGCAATACCTCGAGCAGAGATGCTCGAAGATCGCATTTATGGTTTCTACTCTCGCAATCGAGGTCGATTGCTACCGATATTTTTGTTGGAGCTATGTTTTCACGGTGCGGGCGTATTGGAGATCTACGTCACCTTGTCATTCATCAGCGACGTTGTGGCTCCGACCATTCTTACTGCGTTCATTCTCGAGTCGGTGAATCGTGTCATTAATGTGACGTTCAAGTTTGTGCCGTTAAGGACCGGAGTGGATGAAGCGGGCACGGGCATGTTGTCGAAGGTACTCGGCTTTTCGACTGCGATTGGTGTCACGCTCGCAATTGTTCGTAAGGCGCGTGACATCTTCTGGACCAC
The DNA here is from genome assembly GCA_046726395.1 of Acidobacteriota bacterium. Classification (GTDB taxonomy): domain Bacteria; phylum Acidobacteriota; class Blastocatellia; order Pyrinomonadales; family Pyrinomonadaceae; genus PSRF01. The sequence continues at coordinate 407 of JBKPAL010000164.1, read as the reverse complement.
TGTGGGAATGGGATTGATAGTTAGAAAAGGTTTGTCGCTGCGAAGTCTCACGAGCGGAGCTGCGAAAATTACTAATGAGATTCCATCAGGTAGTGGTGCAGATTAGGAGGTTGATTGCCCGGGTTGTTCTCTCTGCGAAAACACGCGACGCAGCGTGATGAGGTCATAACATCAGTACCGTAACGCGGTAGCGTCGGGTTGTATCATTGCCGATAGCCGTGGGCTCATAAGGTAAGCGATCGATCAGCAGTGACACGACCGGACGCTACCGCGTTACGGTACCGACCTCACCTCGATGCGGTTTGACTACTCACTCGTAAGCCAGCGCTTGTACCGCGTCTAAGTTTGAGGCACGCAGAGCCGGATACAGCGCGCCAAGAGCTCCGCCCAACAGTCCAATAGCCGCA
>JBKPAL010000163.1:0-4574 GCA_046726395.1 Acidobacteriota bacterium | reverse complement strand
CTTCATCATTAAGCGAGGTGAATAACAACAAGAGATATCAATGCAACCTGTAGATCCAATTGTCCTGAAACGTCATGAACCAATGGCTTTGATTTTGACTCCACATTTCAACTGAATTGGTCGAAGGTCAAACCTTACGCGGACCTCATATCAGCAAGGAGCGAGGCGCGTTGCTTAGAACCAAAAGCCCGCCTTTGAAGCGGGCCTTTGTAGGTTGGCGGAGCAGTTGGGCGTCAAGTTCTAACCACGAATGCGTTGGCTCGAATAGTCGGAATAAATCGGAAACTAGTTGATAGTCTTAGCTGACCACTTAAGACCTTCGCACTTTCATTACCCGGTGGCTTGTAGTGCTCACTTCAAGTCTGAACTTGAATCACTCTCACTCAGGAGAACGATCATGCGATTCCCACGGCCCACCGGCTACGCCTTGCAAGCCTTCTGTGTTGTCACCTTGCTTCTCATTATCGGTACCACCATTCAGGCACAGGAAGGGCCGCCTTTTGTTAATCCGCCATCTGTTAAGAGTTCCAATGGTGTGCTCAATACTACACTCACCATAGGACCAGCCACGGTGAGCGTCGCCGGAGTACCGTTTACCTCAAACGTTTACAACGATCTTTACGCGCCTCCGGTCTTGCGCGTATGGCCCGGCGATGTCATGCGTCTGAAGCTCGTCAACAACATCTCGACTAATCAAACGAGCAACCTTCATTATCATGGTTTCGCGGTATCACCGCTTCCGCCTTCCGACAGCATTTACCTGAAGATTCCGCCCTCAGGGGGCACCTACGATTACACGGTCAACATTCCCCGCAATCATGCGCGGGGAATGTTTTGGTATCACCCGCATCCGCATGGGATCAGTGAGGGGCAAGTACTGGGCGGACTGTCGGGGGCCATGATTGTGGAAGGGCTTCTCCAAGATAATTATCCGAAGTTCGTCGGTATCACGGAACGCATCATGCTGCTCAAGGATATTGAGCTGACCAGTCTGCCCACTTTATCGCGCACATCCCCCTGCTTCCCGTCTGACACCGAAGCAAAAGTTAAAACGGTCAACGGATTGTGCAATCCGACGATTAAGATCGCTCCCAACGAGATACAGTTCTGGCGCATAGCAAATATCGGCGCAGATGCGTATTTCAATTTGCAATTGCCAGACATTCAGATGTTTGTCATTGCTATTGACGGCAATGCCACGAAGAACGCGATTCAGGTAAGCAACTATCTTCTTCCGCCGGGCGCGCGTGTAGAAATGCTGGTGATCGGTGGTCCCCCTGGAAAATATCAGTTGAGCTCAATCGATTACGATACAGGCCCGGCCGGTGATCCGAATCCGACCGTTCCGCTCGCAACGCTCATCTCCGCTGGCCCCGCGGTGAAGAGTGCGCCCTTCGAAAAATCATTCACATCAGGGGCTATGGGCCGGCGACGCGTCTTTCCAACAATTGAACAGGTGCTCGGCTATCCGATTACTGGACAACGGACGTTCACCTTCTCGGAGAATAACGCGGGGGACCAGTTCTGTATCAACCAGTGCCAATATGACATGAGTCGCACGGATACAACGGTTAACATTGGTGATGTAGAAACTTGGACACTTCTCAACACTTCGGGCGAGGTTCATGCTTTTCACATTCACCAGCTTGATTTTGCGGTCATCAAAATCAACGGTGTACCGCAGACTCCGACTAGTCTTCAAGATACCGTCAACCTTCCGATTCAAGTCGGTAACACGCCCGGCGAAGTAAAAATCATAGTGCCCTTCCTTGAGCCGACGATCGCCGGCAAATTCGTGTATCACTGTCACATACTCGAACATGAGGACGGGGGCATGATGGCTAATATTCTCGTCTTGCCGCGGGAAGCCAACGCACGAAAACGAATCCTGGAGCAAATGAATTCCGAGCCGCAGCAACACTCGCATTCGAAGCTGCAACAACAGCCATGCATTCCTTGCGTGGATCCTAAAAAGAAATAGGACGTAGTAGTGCGCAATCATGAGAATGGGAAATGGTAACGAGGTTAATAAAAAGCCCAAGAACGGCCTGGCGGTAATTGAATGTGGGATAAGCACCGATCACGCGTGAGGTTTCTCCCAAAGAGGTTAAGTCGCCGCCCGGGAACTGTTCGTGATCAGTAATCGACTCCACTGCACGCAGTCTTGACTCGGCAGATGAGTGGGGCGGCAGGACCGCGACTTTTAAAAAGCGGTCAAGGCACCCGCGACGTACGACCGCTCTTTCACAGTCGCTGTAGTATTGTGACGCACCGCAATCGCGAATGCTTGCTCCAGATCTTCAATCAGATCTTCAACATCCTCAATCCCTACAGAAACGCGAATCAGATCAGGCGGTGGTGCGAGACGCTCCCGGACTGCCGCAGGAATGCTCGCGTGCGACATCTTACAAGGCAGACTAATAGTCGATCCTACCGAGCCAAAACTAACGGCAATGTCGAACAGTTTAGTGGCTTCAGCAATTCGTGCAGATAATCCGGGATCTCCCGTCGTAAGGCTCACGACTGCACCATTACCCTTCGCCTGGGCGCGATGAATCTCGTAACCCGGATGGCCTTGCAAGCCAGGATAATAAACGTTCCTTACCTCACGCCGGTCTGCCAGGAATCGGGCGATGTTACCTGCCGATTCATTCTGCCGTTCCACTCTTAAAGCGAGGGTCTTCAAACCTCGCAGAAGCAACCAAGATTCAAATGGGCCCAGACCAGCGCCTTCGGCATTCTGGTAAAAGGCAATCTGTTCGTGAATCGTCGGATCATTGGTTACCACCACACCTGCAGTCACATCGCTGTGACCGCAGAGGAACTTTGTCGCTGAGTGAATCACCGCATCAGCTCCCAGTGTAAGAGGCTGTTGCAGGCAAGGAGAAAGCATTGAGTTGTCCACTGCCAGAAAAACTCCTGCGTTGCGGGTTATTCGGCTCAGCCCACGGATGTCGCAGATCTGAAGCAGCGGATTGGTTGGTGTCTCAATCAGAACTAACTTGGTACGCGGCGTCAGGGCTGCACGCACATTCTCAAGCTGTGTGGTGTCGACATAGCTTACTTCGATACCATGCCGTGGCAGGACCTGTTCAAGCAGACGTACCGTGCCGCCGTAAAGATCGTCACCAGCAACGATCTCCTCGCCGTTTTTGACGAGGCGTGTCAGCGCAGTAATCGCTGCCATGCCGCTGGCAAATACCGAGGCGTGTTTGCCACATTCGAGAGCTGCGAGTTGCGTTTCGACAAGTGTGCGAGTGGGATTGCCGGTGCGCGTGTAATCGTATTCGCCAAACTCTGAAGCCGTCGGTTGCCGAAAGGTTGCTGTTTGATAGATCGGCGGAACGATTGCGCCGTAAGGATCGTTCTCTGTGCCGAGGTGAACGCAACGAGTAGATGTTTTCATGCGACACATTCCTCCTGTTCTTGGATTACGCAACTGACTTTCGAAAGATAGGCTGGCGTCGGATACAAGCAATCGTTGAATGGACCAACCTCCGTACCAGTGGTGGAACCAATACTCGTAATCGTGAAGTGCTGCCGCTCGGACTCAGCAAAGTGCACAGCCTTCGCTTGAACCACTGAGCCGCCGACACGAGCAGCCGTCCTGTAGCTGACTTGAGAGAAGCGGGAAGCATGTGACGAAAGAGAATTCGGGTCACTTGTGTAGAGCCCGTCGACGTCCTTGAACAGCATGCAGTGCGCATTCAAACGCTGCGAGAGAAACAGTGCAGTTAGATCAGAACCTCCGCGACCAAGCAGGGTTGTGCCTCCGGTCTCGTCACGACCGACAAAGCCCGGCAGCACTACGACTGTGTGTCGACACTCAGCCAGCAGGCGTCGGGTATCAACGCTGATCAAATCCGCATCAAGTATCGGGCCCGCGGTGCGCAGACAAGCTTGCGCCGGGTCAAGCACGCGAGCCGGAATACCCGCGTCAGCTAAGGCCAAAACCAACAGTGCAGACGAGGCAGCTTCGCCTGTCGCCAGCAGCGTCGCCAGCGCTGACTGCTCCGGCTCACTGCAAATGTTTTCCGCACGTTTCATCAGTTGGTCCGTCGTATCGCCGAAGGCAGACACCACCGCGATCACCTGCGAACCTAAACGCCGAACACGATTGATCTCCCAAACCGCACGCGGGAGATCGTGTTCGTCACGCAGTACGGAACTGCCAAACTTCAAAACATTGATTTGACTCTTGTTCGTCATGATCAATCCTCCTGTGTCTTAACACTTCAGGGCCCGCTCAAGATCAGCGATCAGATCGAGAGGGTCTTCAAGACCTACTGATAAACGCACTAGTCCGTCGGTGATGCCGGCTGCCGCACGCTGGGCCGGCGGCACGTCGGCATGAGTCATGGTGGCGGGATGCGTGATGATTGTCTCTGCCGCACCCAGATTTTCGGCGAGCGCGCAGAGTCGCACTGAATTCATCAGACGCACTCCCGCTGCAACGCCGCCTTCAACCTCAAAAGCTATGAGGCCACCACCGCCAAGGTGCTGCTGTTGGGCCAGTTCGAACTGAGGAAACGACGCGAGTCCCGGATAGAGGACCTTCGTTACACGTTCGTGAT
>JBKPAL010000162.1:0-23256 GCA_046726395.1 Acidobacteriota bacterium | reverse complement strand
TTAATTGAGCGCTGACTTCCGAGAAATTACGCTCGACTACGTTTTTAATCACGAAGAGCTTTTGGGCATCCCATCCGGCGCGCACGAAATTCCTCTTTTCCTCTTGAGACAACAGACCAATCCCATCCGCGTTGCTCAAGACACCTTTAACAAGTGACCGCCAGAACGCACTGCTTGATTTCAGCAGCGACGCATCAGAACCGTGGAATTTAATAAAGAGTTTTGCCCGCTTTGGCTTGAGGAATGATATGGTTACAAAATCTCTTAGCAACGCTCGCGAATCAAAGGACGAGTTCAAATGCAGTAGGTCAAATTCCTCTGAATGCAAGCGGCGGCGCAGACGTCTGGCCGCCGCAATCACTCGCGAAATTCGTTTGGCAGTAGCAGTCCCTCCCAGTTGATCTCCATAAACATAGGTTTCTTCTTCAACTCCTACTCCCTGCCTTCGTAACTCCGAAATGAACGGAGGCTCGCAAGCAGCTGGACCACCCAGAGAGTTCGAATCAGGCATTCCAATCAGCACGCGCACGCGATACCTTCAGACCTTCCTCAGACTAGCTAAGTAACGATTGATACAGAGTGCACAGCCTTTGGATGTGCGCGTCGATTCCAAACTGTTCCCTGGCCCATTCCCGCCCGCGAGTCCCCAATTCAATCCTTCGCGATTTCTCCCGAGCGAGGACGATTATCTGGTTAGCAAGTTGCGCCGCATCACCTGTGTGGAAAACTGAGGCACACTTGCCCTGATCTGTAACTTCGATCAGCGATCCAATATCAGAAACAATGACCGGCAAACCTTTGAGAAGAGCTTCAATCACCGCGAGCGGAAGAGCTTCGTTTCTGGATGACTGCACGTAAATATCTAAAGCGGACAAGATATCAGCAACGTTTGTTCGCTTCCCGAGAAAATGTACGCGGTCCAAAATATTTTCGCGACGACAAAGCTCCACACACTGGTCGAGTTGCGAACTGGCGCCATCTACCACCCCTCCTGCAAAAACAAGATGGGCCTCTAAAACATGGTGCAGCACAATGGGTAGCGCCCGGCATACGGTTAGTTGGTCCTTTGGACTCTCGGGATAAAAATTTCCGACCATCCCGATGAGCATCGCTTCTCCACTTAAACCTAACTCAGCTCGCAGATCTGCGTTGCTGCTATCAAGTCTCTTCGGATCGACACCATTATGAATCACATGGAATCTCTGCCGGGTGTCGATCCCACCTTCGGCTAACGATTGAAGCAGGTGGTTGCTAACAGCGATATTTGCGTGCATTCGTGGGACAAGAAATCGCAGCGCGACGCGATTCTTGGCGTCAGCGGCTGAGCCATGAAATGTCAACACCCGCCTAACATTTGAGCCGCGCGTGGCAAGATACGCATGCAGCCCTTCCACCGCCTGATGCACATGCACCAATTCAATCCCCCGGTCCACAACGATTCGGTGTAACCGTGTCGCAAGACGAAGATCAACTGGCAAGGTGCGGTGTAACTGAATGAATTCAACTCCAGAATTACGAAAATCGTTCTCCAGATCCCCGCTCCCTGTTGCTACGAACGTTAGATCCAACTTGTTGTCAGACGCATTTCGGCAAACATCCAGTGCTAACGTCTCCGCACCGGCGCGATTGAGCGAATCCAGAATGTGCATTACTTTCATAGGCAGTAGGCAGTTAGGTAATCGGGTTTACTGAAACCAGCTATGACCAATTCGGATTCATCACCTACTGAACGAAACACTGTGTCGGTGGTCGTGCCATCGTATAACCACGCAGCATTCGTTGAGAAATGCCTCCGCTCAATATTTAAGCAGACTCTGCAACCGACTGAACTGCTGGTGATTGATGATGGATCCGGAGATGAGTCTTGCGCGATCATAGAACGCACGCTTAAGGACTCTCCTGTTCGTTGCGAGTTCATCGCGCGCTCTCATAGAGGTCTTACGAAGACATTGAATGAAGCGCTGGAGAAAACTCGAGGAGGTTTTTTCGCCTATCTGGGCTCCGATGATCTATGGCTACCAGAATTCTTAGCTGCCCGCGTTACGTGCCTGTCGCGACGCGATGAAGCTGTTCTCGCCTATGGTAACGCGTACAGTATCGACGAGCGCGACCAAATTATCGACTGCACCAGCGACTGGGCTACGTATGTTGACGGAAACGCCACCGCAATGTTGTTGACCACGCTCGCGCCGCTCAGTCCCACTGTGGTCTATCGGCGCAACGCATTGGCTCGACACGCATGGAATGAAACATCAAGACTTGAGGACTACGAACTCTACTTACGCTTGAGTGCTGACGGCGACTTCGCATTTGATCCGAGAGTGCTTTCGGCGTGGAGACAGCACCGACGGAATACAAGCGTAAACCTCATCATGATGATGGAAGAGAAGTTGGCTGCTCAGCAACAGACCGCCGCTGTGTTAGGTGTTACTTCTCGGGATCTACACCGTCTTCACACCTTGGCTCGCTTTCGCAGTGCTCAGGAGTTGATGAGACAAGGACAGAAATCTAAGGCTACGAGTTTGGCGTTCCGCAACCTGCGCGGTCTGTCTTCTGCGCGTGAAGCTTTGCGTATGTCACTCGGACTAATCGCGCCAACTCCTTTGTTGCGTTGGAATCGAATGCGTAAGCAGCAACGAGTAATGCAACAATACGGAAAAATCGAAGTCTGACTACGGCTCAAGCTGACCCCCTGACCGTTAGGATAAAAACTAAACAGGAACCGGCCGCATTTTTCCATAGTGCTTGCGCACGATACCATTAGCATTGTCTGATCTCCCGTTAGTCCCCCAACACTTATGAATGCTGTGATACAAGTCGACAATGTTAGCAAGCGGTACCGCATTGGTGCTCGCCTGTCACACAACAGCCTGCGGGATTCAATCGCTTCCACACTGCGGGCACCGTTCACTTCCCGCAGCAATGGCAACCGGCCCGATTTTATTTGGGCGTTGAACGACGTCAGTTTTTCCGTGGACCGCGGCGATGTAGTAGGCATAATCGGTCGCAATGGCGCGGGCAAATCAACGCTCCTCAAGATTCTTTCTAAGATTACCAAACCAACAAAAGGAACCGTGCGGTTGCAAGGACGTGTCGGAAGTCTCCTGGAAGTAGGCACGGGCTTCCATTCTGAGTTGACGGGTCGCGAAAACATTTTTCTAAACGGCGCAATACTGGGAATGACTCGCCGCGAAATCATGAGCAAGTTCGACGAGATCGTGGCCTTCGCTGAGACAGAGCAGTTTCTGGATACACCAGTGAAGCACTACTCCTCAGGGATGACGGTGCGCCTGGCATTCGCAGTCGCAGCACATCTTGAACCCGAGATCTTGATCGTCGACGAAGTTCTGGCAGTCGGCGATGCGGTCTTTCAAAAGAAGTGTCTGGGAAAAATGGATGAGGTAGCACGCGGAGGCAGGACCATTCTCTTCGTGAGCCACGATTTGAGTGCGGTGAACTCCTTGTGTCAGCGAGCGATTCTGCTTCACGAAGGTTCGATAGTAAGAACCGGATCGGCAGCTGAGGTTTCAGCTTACTACCTGGACAGCGCGAATAAGCTCTACTCACCTATTACCTGGGTGAACCAACCGCGGACCAGTAGTAATGAGGTCGAGCTGCAGCAAGCCACGATTAGCCAGGAAGGTAAGGTGACAACAGCGATCGATTGCCGCAAAGACTTCAGATTCACTCTAGAGTATGAAATCAAAAAGGCACTCCCAAACTCTCGACTTTTTATCATAATCCGAAATGCGAAGGGTGAAATCCTGTTCACAACGTCAGACTACGATGTCGCTGGTGATGCAGTTATCAACCGTGATGCGGGACGATATCTTAGTGTCGTAGAGGTACCGGGCGGCTTACTTAAGGCTGGCGCGTACTACGCTACAGTTGGTGCGGACATCAAGAATCAAAGGATTATCTTCGCCGAAAATGACATTTTACAGTTTGATGTATATGAATCTGCTGATGACACGCTGGCCGAACGGCATAAGCGCATTGGCGTGATTGCTCCACTTCTCAACTGGGAAACTAGACCTGCCGGGCCACCTTCCGATCGATGAGAGTACTGCACGCCGCGAAGACTAAGCTGCAAGAGAAACTGCCCTTGTCGACGAAGCTCTTCTTGAAAAGAGTCTTCATCGCCGTCTCGCGTCCGATTCGTCTGGTCAGTAAACGAACGCCGGATCTGGCTTTCGATCGAAGTCCCGCCAAGAATGGTTGGACTTCGCCAGACTTTATCGAGTGGATTCAGGTTATCTCAAGGTCCAAAGACAGATCGCAGGGCTCGGAACGCATTCGCACATCCATCGTCATCCCGGTCTTCAACAACATTGATTTCACCTTCCAATGTTTGCGCTCAGTTTTGAAAGAGATTGATCTAAATGAAACCGACATCATAGTCGTCAACAATGCGTCTACAGACCAGACCGTTGAGGTGCTATCTCAGTTCGGTGATGTGTTGCGAGTTATCAACAATGACGAGAACAAAGGATTTGGTGATGCGTGTAACCAGGGTGCTTCGATCGCTAAGGGGAAGTATCTCGTTTTCCTGAACAACGATACAGTCGTTTTAGAAGGTTGGCTAAAGAACTTAGTAAACACTGCTGAAGCATATGATTCGGTCGGCGCGATCGGTTCGCTTTGTCTTTATCCCGATGGAAGAATTCAGGAAGCTGGCGGAATCATCTGGAACAATGGTGAGGCCTATCATTGTGGTTGGGGTAAGTCGGCCGATGATCATCGTTTTAATTTTGTACGTGAAGTCGATTATTGCTCGGCTGCTTCGCTGCTTGTGCGCAAAGATCTATTCGAACGATCAGGCGGATTTGATCATCGATATGCCCCTGCGTATTACGAAGACGTCGATTTGTGTTTCGGCGTGCGGTCGCTAGGTTACAGAGTTCTCTATCAACCGGCATCAAGAATAATCCACTACGAAGGAGCAACAGCCGGCACCGATATCAACAAGGGCATCAAGCAATTCCAAGTCGTAAATCAACAGAAGTTCTTTGAAAAATGGCGGACTGAACTAGAGCAGAATCATTTTGCCCGGAACGAGAAGCTTGTTCGGCGCGCTAGTAATCGCAAGGCAGGACCGAATTTGATTGTGTTTGATGATCGGCTTCCAACGCCCGACCGCGATGCCGGTAGCGCACGGATGTACTTCATTCTCAAATCACTCGCCAAGTTTGGCCCAACGGTTTTCGTCTATAGCTCCAAACCTTCTTCGGAAGCGGATGAGGCGCGCCTTTGGTCCGAAGGAATCGAGACCGTGCGGATTGTTGATTACCGAACAATCCTGCGAGATAGAGAATTTCAGGTCGCAATTCTAAGCCGGCCGGAAATCGCAGAAGCAGTGCTGCCAACTCTACGGAAGCGTGCACGAGGAACGAAGATCATTTTTGATATGGTCGATGCTTATTATGTTCGGCTGGGCCTCGAGCACGAGGTCACTGGCAATCGCAAGGTCGGGGAGCTGGCCCGCAAGTACAAGAAGCTCGAGCTGAAGCTAGCGCGTGACAGCGATCTCGTGTGGTGTGCTTCTTCAGATGACAAGGAAAACATTGAAAAAGAAGTTCCCAGTGTCCGCATAGAACTAATCCCCACTATTCATCCTTTGCATTCGCGAGGAAGACCATTCAACCAACGCAAGGATCTATTCTTCGCGGGCAACTTTGCGCACCGGCCTAACGCAGACGGCGTCACATACTTTTTGGAAAACGTCTTTCCGCTTTTAAGCAAGGCGCTGCCGGGTATTGAGTTTCACATTGCAGGTAGCAGTCCGCCGCCGCAGATTCAGGCGTTAAGCTCGAGCCAGATACACGTGATGGGTTTTGTGCCTGATATCGAGCCGTTCTTCATGAGCTCGCGAGTCTTCGTGGCTCCGCTTCGATTTGGCGCTGGCGTGAAAGGGAAGATTGGAGATGCGTTGTCGCATGGTCTGCCTGTGGTCACGACTTCCATCGGGGCAAAAGGGATGGGGTTTGAGAATGGTTCTCAGGTGATGATCGCTGACGATCCGGAATCGTTTGCAGCCGCTGTCGTGAAGCTTTATCAGGACCAGGAATTATGGGACCGTCTAGCTGAGAATGGTTACGTACACATGGAGCAAAACTTCTCGCCTGCCGTCGTCGAAAGGGTCATTGAGCGATCCCTTAAGTCGCGTAGACGAGGGGCTTTGCCTCAAAAGTAACTCCGTAGCTCCGCTTCGGCTTGCCTCCGAGTGTGAGGCGCCGGTTTGGTAGCGGCTTTGCCGCCTGGTGTGAGGCGCCGGCTTGGTAACGGCTTGCCGGCTGGTGTGAGGTGTCGGCTTGCCGCACCGTAAGTCGCACCATTTGACTCTGGGCTGTGCCCCTGGTTCGGCCTCTGGCCCAGTTGCAATCAAATTTCTCCCGCCAAGTTTGTAGGGCAGAGCCCGAACCAGGGCAGAGCCCAGAGTTAAATCGAGCGGCTTACGGCGCGGCAAGCCGGCGCCTCACACCAGGCGGCAAGCCGAAGCGGAGCTAATGAGTTACTTTTGAGGGCAAAGCCAGGAGAGGATGACTCCAACGACGTTATGATGACTAGTATCAGGTTTGAGCGAACTCTTTTGCTTTTGCAGATAAGCGCCACACCACAAGACTCAATCCCATAATGAAGTAAAAGATCATCACTACTTCTGAGTCGCCCCAGTTGTAATGGACCAACCCACTGGTAAAAAATCCCACCAGCCCACCTAGCGCACCAAGCACTAACCCGTAATCAATCCACAATCCGAGTGCAACCCTTTCTTCCGATGATGCTCTCACTGCAGGTTTCAAGGTGCGGATTGATTGCCAAAGCAGCCGCGCGTAAACGAAAAGCAAAATCAGCCAAACGAGGAGGGCAGGAATTCCTCGCTCCAGAGCGATCTGCAGCAGGTTTGAATGCATGTGTCCGGTTGGCAAACGCCCATTGTCAAACAATTGCCACTCTCGCCAGTGTCCCTTAATCGAATCCATCCCTACACCGACCAACAGATGCCGAGGCTTGCTTACAAGCAGCTGAGCTCCTTCACGCCAAACGGTTTCCCGCCAGGTTGTAGATCCATCCTTTCGATCAATGAACGACACATTGCGTTTTTGCTGCAGCACAAACAGCCCGGCAAGCACTAGTGGTATCGCGACCAGTGCAAGCAACAGCAGCGCACGTCGACCACCGCCGAGAACCAGAATCACGATGGATGAAATGAGAAAGGCCACCCAAGATGCGCGAGTCACTGTCAACAACAGTGCGCCACCCAATCCGATAAGCGTGATGAGCAACAGAGCTCCGGCCCAACTACGTTTCGCAGGTAATGCGACAAAGAGACCGAGCGTTACAGCAAGTAGCAACTGCAATGTCTCAGCATAGGTAACGTAGTGTCCGTAAAAACCTGAAGCTCGCCAATCGCGCCCACGCGACCATGACTCGATGCCGAGTTCTTCAAGAGTTGTTTGTCCTGGTAACAGATGCCCACGTTGTACTTTGAATGTAGGCACCCACTCGACGCGATAGATCTTCAATGCCGCAGGTCGTTTCTCACCGTAGCCGAGTTTCGCAATGAGATCCTCAGGGTCGCGGATCTTTCGTCCATCGATCTCAAGTAGCGTGTCGCCATTGCGGACTCCTGCGGCATAGAGTGGGCTTTCCGCTTTCAAGCTTTGTAACTTCACACCTCGGCCCACCAATCTTTCACCGGCCGTATAGATCACCCCGATAAAAGACGAACCGATCAGCGTAAGCACAAGCAAGTGCAAAATCTTGCGAGACGTTACGTTCTCAAAGACTAGATAGACGATTGTGAAGAGACTGGCGGCGCGCAGTTTTCCAATCGATACCCACGGTTCGTAGGAAAGAAACGCCGACAGCCCGCTGAGGATGAAAAACCCCAACAGTGCATAGTCCAGTGGCGTTCGACGAAGTACAGGCGGTGGGTAAAAGAAAAACCTGAGGACCCAAAGGCCCATGCCGATGAGCCAGGCGGATTGGGCTATCGCAATCGAATGTGGAGCGAAAGCTGCGAAGACGAAAATACAGCCGAGGATTAGTCTCTCAAGCCAGACGGTGGTTGGATTGTGAGTGTCACGCGGTGTGAGGGCTCGTCTGGGATGGACCGACCTTGTTTTCGTCGACAGTTGCAAAATTAAATCAGATATTAATGGCGACCAAAATTCGAAATTGGCAATCCAAAATTCGAAATTCCTATCTTGTTAATTCGTCAAGAATACGCTCCGCAGTCTTTCCATCCCAGAGCGGCGGCACACGTAAAGCGGTCTTCGACGAATTATCAAGTACATTCGCGACAGCAGCTTTGATCTTGACCGGATCTGACCCCACGACATGGTTCGTGCCTAATTCCACCGTCACGGGCCGTTCGGTATTCTCACGCAGTGTAAGACAAGGAATGCCGAGCACAGTCGTCTCCTCCTGAATTCCTCCAGAGTCTGTGAGTACCAAGCTTGCGCCGCTGTACAAATTAAGGAAGTCGAGATAACCCAACGGCCTCGTCATGATCAACCTGTCGCCAGTATCGATCGTTCCGAGATCTGCAATCATTTTCTGCGTCCTGGGATGAACCGGGAACACCACTGGCATTCGCTCACTTATTTCGATTAGAACTTTGAGGATGCGTGAAAGCACCGTTGGATCATCGACATTTGTGGGGCGGTGCAGAGTTGTAACGGCGTAAGGCGTGTTCTCGATTCCAAGAGTTTTTTTGATTTCAGATTTCTCGACACGTGGAAGGTATTTCAGAAGTGAATCGATCATTATGTTTCCAACCAAACGAATGCGTGCAGCTGGGATACCTTCGGCGCGAAGGTTCTCGTCGGCGTCGTGTGAAGGAGTAAAGAGCAAGTCAGCAATCTGATCGGTGAGAATGCGATTGATCTCTTCCGGCATCGTGCGATCGCGACTTCGCAACCCCGCTTCAACGTGACCAACCTTTATACCTAATTTCGAACACACAAGCGCACAAGCGAGTGTCGAGTTGACGTCACCAACAACCAGAACCCAATCCGGTTTTTCACGCAATACGACCGGTTCAAAACGTTCCATGATGGCCGCGGTTTGTTGTGCATGCGAAGCTGAACCAACGCCCAAATGGATGTCGGGCTGAGGCAGCTCGAGATCGTCAAAGAACGCGTCGGACATCTGCGAGTCGTAATGCTGGCCCGTGTGAAGAATGAGCGGCGCAAACTCTGGTTCGCGCCGCCTCATCGCTTCGACCAAAGGTGCGACCTTCATGAAGTTTGGCCGCGCCCCCACTACGTTAATTACTTTGAGCATTGTTGTTGGATTTCATTAGAGAGCCGGTCAATTTCTCATTCGTCATTTCACATTTAACAGTCATCTCTTTCTCGGGGGTCGTGTTGTTTTCGTGTTGTTTAGTGTGACTTCGTGGATCGGTTTTCTCTGTGCGTGCTCTGCGACTCTGTGCCTTTGTGGTTTTCATATGGGTGAATGAGTTTCAAGCAAAAGAACACCACGGAGGGGACAGAGACACGGAGAAGGCACAGAGAAAACCGATCCATGAAGTCACACTAAACAACATGAAAACAACACTAAGACGCCCGAGAAGAGATGACTAAATGAGAAATGTCAAATGACGAATGGAAAATCGCGTCTTGCGGCTTCTTTCAATCAGAGTCGAATGATTCGTGCTTGGCTGTCCCTTCGCAGTTCTCCGTTCAGCGCATTCCGCGTGTCAACAATCAGCGGAGACAATCGGCAAACCCGGCCATAATCAATCTGGCTGTGGTCCGTAACGATAACCACACAATCTGTGGCTTTCAGCTCGTCATCCGTCAAAGGCACCGAGCTTAAAGGCTCCCCACTCCCTTCAGTGTGTGCATCGTCGAACCGGATCTCACTTACAAATGGATCGTGATAACGCACCGAGGCTCCTTTAGCTCGCAAGCGATCGATGATCGATAGTGCAGGACTTTCGCGAACGTCGTTTATATCTTTCTTGTACGCGACGCCGAGCAGCAATACGTTTGAACCCTTCATCGCTTTGCACTCGTCATTCAATCCATCCGAGATAAGCTGGACCACGTGTTCAGGCATCCGCGAGTTCACCTCCTCCGCCAAACCTATGAACCGCGAATCAAACCCGTGTTGCCGCGCTTTCCACGAGAGATAGTGCGGATCGAGCGGAATGCAGTGACCACCAATGCCTGGCCCAGGATAGAACGGCATGAAACCAAATGGCTTCGTGGCCGCTGCGCGAATCACTTCCCACGTATCGATGTTCAGTGCATAGCAGAGTCGCGCCATCTCGTTCGCCATACCAATGTTCACCGCACGGAAGGTGTTCTCAAGAAGCTTTGCTGCTTCAGCGACGCGGGCAGAACTGACGGCATGAACATCTTTGACGATTTGCGAATACAAGTGCGCCGCGGCGGTCGTCGAATCTTCGGTGACGCCACCCACGACTTTCGGAATGTTGTGCGTCTGAAACTGAGGATTGCCAGGATCGACTCGTTCCGGTGAGAAAGCCAGCAAGAAATCAGTATCGAGTTTGAGCAAAGTCTCTTCAAACATCGGCAACAGTACTTCGTCGGTTGTTCCTGGATAGGTAGTGGACTCAAGAATGATTAACTGTCCCCAGTGAAGACGTTTCTGAATCTCCTGGGCCGCAGCAAGGATGTACGACACATCCGGCTCCTTCGTTTTTCTAAGCGGCGTCGGCACACAGATAATCACCGCATCACACTGTTGCAGATGATCAAAGTTTGTGGTCGCGTGTAGCTTCCTGTCTTGCACCAGCTCTTTAATCATGTCGGATGGGACATCGCTGATGTAAGAGACGCCAGCATTGATCTGTGCCGCCTTGGTGTCATCGACTTCAAAGCCAGTGGACTGAAAACCATTTCGTGCGAATTCGACAAGCAGTGGCAAGCCGACGTAGCCGAGGCCGACGACGCCCACGTGCGCGCGCTTATTGGTAATCAGCGAAAGTAACTGCTCCTTGATCATGGGACCTCACGATTTGTGTGACTTTCTACCAGGTGTGATTTCAACAGCCGAGGAACGGAAGGATGAAAAGAATCTCTCGACATGTGACGAAGTAAGACTATTTGACGGCTCCGCGCACTGTCAAGGACATTGCCAATTATCGATTGCGAATTGCCAAGTAGCGTAACAATGATGAATCGGTTATTGGTGATAGTCAGGCCTACGAACGTGATGGCTGAACTCTGAAGGTGGAGCTTAACGAATCTTGAGCGGGGGTAAACCGCCCTTCCGGACCTGGAGACTCCAACACTTGAATTTGGTTGTCGATCCGAAAGTCATTCAAGGGCAGATGCAGCATACAAGATTGAGTGTCTCTAGGTCCGGAAGGGCGGTTTACCCCCGCTCAACCTTGGTCCAGTTCAATCATCGAAGATTCAGAGTGTCTGCTGTCTAGAGTGTTAATTAGGCAATTACCTTGACATGATCGGGTTTGCAAACTATACCGACACGCCTATGAACCAGGTAACTACGCCTGAACGTTTGCAAACGGAGACCACACCGGCTTCCTCAGCAACGTTGGTTCGAGGACTCGGATTGCTTGACGCCACGATGATTGTCGTCGGCTCGATGATCGGCTCAGGAATCTTCATCACCTCTGCTGAGTCATCTCGTTTAGTTGGGGCGCCAGGTTGGCTACTCGTCGCCTGGGCCCTTGCCGGAGTACTCACCATCACCGGTGCCCTGTGTTGCGCTGAACTGGCAGCGATGTGGCCTCGCGCCGGCGGTCAGTACGTCTTTCTCCGGGAGGCCTATGGTCCCTCGGTTGGTTTCCTCTTCGGCTGGTCACTGTTTCTGGTGATTCAAACCGGCACTATCGCTGCCGTCGCCGTCGCGTTCGCTAACTTTATGGGCGTGCTAACGAACAAAGTTTCCGAAGGCAATTATCTACTGGCACCCGTTGGCTTCGGCGGCTACGCAATCAGCCTCTCAACACAGCAGCTTGTTGCTGTGGTCATGATTCTGATTCTCACTTTTGCAAACACTCGTGGTCTGAAGACGGGCAAATTCATCCAGAACACATTTACGTCCACAAAGACCGCAGCTCTCATCGGATTGATCATCGTGGGACTGTTTCTGGGCTGGAACAGTCATAGTGCCGCGTACACCTCTTCGTGGTGGTATCCCAGTCAGAACGGCTGGAATCCTGAATCCGCGCGATTAGGCTTTCTTCCCACGACGCAGACCCTGCTCTGGCTCGCACTGATCATGTTGTTGGGACGCGCGATGGTTGGTCCACTGTTCGCTCAGTCTGCCTGGAACAACGTTACCTTCACTGCTGGAGAGATTCGCAATCCAGGTCGCAATTTGCCCCGTGCATTGTTGTTTGGTTGCGCTTTGGTAGTAGCGCTTTATCTCCTTGCGAACCTTGCGTACATCGTGACGTTACCGTTGCCAGGCATACAGAACGCGCCGCAGAACCGTGTTGCGACGGCAATGATGCAGGCGGCACTTGGTCCAATCGGCGCGACCCTGATGGCGATCGCGATCATGATTTCCACATTCGGCTGCAACAACGGGCTGATCATGGCGGGTGCGCGCGTTTACTACGCCATGTCTCGCGACAAGCTTTTCTTTGAACGGGTTGGCAGTATCAACGCGCAGCATGTTCCTGCTGTTGCGCTCATCACACAGGGAATTTGGGCAGCTTTTCTTACGCTTCCGAGAACGGTCACGCACGATCCCATAACTGGTGCGGTAAGTTATGGAAACGTCTACACGCAGCTGCTTGAATACATTGTTTCTGCAGATCTGATTTTTTACGGCTTGATGGTGGGGGCAGTGATCGTGATGCGAAGGAAAGCGCCGGAGCTGGAACGGCCGTATCGGACTTTCGGGTATCCGTTGGTGCCAATCATCTACATTGTCATCGCACTCTTGTTTGTTATCGATCTAGCTTATCTTGCGCCATCAACTTCCGGGATCGGATATCTGCTGGTCTTCACTGGGATTCCAATCTACTTCATCTGGCGCCGACGAAACAAACAACAATCTATGGAGTAGTCCACCAATTTTCCATTCATCATTTGACATTTCTCATTGGTCATAAGTTCCATCTGATAGTGGGTGCTAAACGAGCACTGAATCAATCTCGGGCTAGCTGACTCGAATGACCAGATGAGAAATGTCAAATGACGAATGGAAAATGTTTGACACTAAAGTGATTTACTAGTCAGCAATTACTTCACCCAGTTATCAGCGATCTCTGTCTCCACCTTCACCGGCACCGTCTTTAGATACTCCTCGCCTGCTGCGCGCATGGCCCGCTCAACTCGTTGCGCTATCTCTTCAGCCTCATGAGCGTCCGCCTCAACAACCACCTCGTCATGGACGATGTTCACAATCTGTGCTGACGTGCCTCGCAAATCTTTCTTTAACAGTCGCAGCGCGCGTTTGAGAATATCAGCGCTCGTTCCCTGTATCGGTGTGTTCTTGCCGTTGCGTTGAGTCATGGAGATCTGTTGTCGATCTTGTTCGTCAAACCTAAACCGAACTAAGCGACCTGATGCGGTGCGAGCCTGACGTTCGCTGACTGCCTGGTTCGCAGCATCGCGCAAATAACTATCCAACCCTCGATAGGTACCAAAATACTTTCTGAGCACGTTCTCTGCTTCAGATACTCCCAGCCCTGTCATCATCGAGAACCGTTGCGCGCCGATGCCATAGACCACGCCGAAGTTAAGCCGCTTCGCGAAATCACGCTGCTCTTTTGAAACTTGATCAGAGGGCACATTGAAGACCTGGCTCGCCGTTACTCGATGCAGATCTGCTCCCGAATTGAATGCATCAATGAAGCCCCGGTCGGCCGAGAATTCAGCCAGGATGCGCAACTCGATCTGCGAATAATCCGCGATGATCAACTTGCGATGAGCTGGATACCCCGAGAAGCAGCGACGATATTCAACTGTGTGTGGCACCTGCTGAATGTTGGGATTCGTGCACGAAAATCTGCCAGTCGGAGCACCGATCTGTCGGAAGTCGGCGTGGAGTCGTCCGGTCACCGGGTTGATCAACTCAATCATGTTCTGACCGTAACTCGTCAGCGCTTTTTGGACCGTGCGATATTCCAGCAATGTGGCGATGACCGGATATTGCGCGGCCAGAGGTTGCATCTTCCAGTTTCGCGTTGAATCAGGTACCGGAATTCCCAACCGCTCGAGGGCTTGAGTTAGTTGCTGATGAGAATCCAGGTTGAGCTGTTCTCGTTGTGGTCCACCAAACAGCGACCCTTGAGCGGATTCTTCAGCCAGCACTTCCTGCAGTTGTTCCGCCAACTCACCACGACGCTTCTCGACAATGGTTAGCTGATCCAGCCATCGGTCCTTGTGCATGTAAAACCCGGCAAGCTCGATATCTACTACCGGCATTACGCATTCGAACTCCAACTGCGCAACTTTAATCAGAGAATCTGAGCGGAGCCGCTCGATCAATCTTTCTCTCAACGGCAGGAGTATGGCGGCGTCGCGCGCTGCATACTCGAGTTGGGCTTCGGACAAATCGAAGTCCCAATTACTGAGGCGCTCACTCTTGTCAACGATCTCGTTTAGGTGACGCGACGCCACACTTTCCAGCCCATGCCGCTCTTCAATATCTCCAGCGCCAACCAATTGGCTCGCAAGCAGAGTGTCAAAGAGCCCGTTGAGCTCGGCACCTAGATTGTGTTTGATGAACTTCGCATCGAACTTAGCGTTGTGAGCGATCTTGATTGGCCGAGTGGCTTCAAGCAGCTGCCGAAGAGGATTGAAGACAGGGTTGTTCCTGAGGTCCTCGTCGGTAGCTCTATTTCTGAATGCATCAAGATCAATGATGCGGACGCCGTCTGGGGCGGCAAGTTGGATCAAGCGCAGCCGCGCGGTGTAAGGGTCAAGGTCGGTGGTTTCGGTGTCGAGACCGATTACTGGTTCGGTCTGCAGAGATTCTACGGCGCGTCGCAGATCTTCTTCTGTTGAAATAAGGAGATAGGTCATATAGGTCGTATAGGTCCTATGGGTCGAGTCTTAATCAACATGAGCAACAGAACCGCCGCGCTCGCGCCAATCACCGCACTCAAGAGAAAAGCCGTTGTCGCTCCTTTCCAACTCCATACCAACCCCATCAAGAGCGATGCCGGAAAAACCGTGATGCCGAACGCAAGATTGTATAGCCCATAAGCCGTACCTCGGAGTTCAGGCTTCACGAGATCGGCGACAAAAGCCTTTTCTGCTCCCTCTGCAAGACCGAAGTAGATCCCATATATCAAGAAAAGCACCCACACCGAAACGGGATCGATCACGAAAGCGAACCCGGCATAGACAGCAGCGTAGAGGATCCATCCCGAGACGATCAGACGACGTCTGCCAAGTCGATCCGAAAGGTCACCACCAAAGATTGAGCTCACGACTTTACTGACATGTAGCATGGCCCAAAGAAGTGGGATAACGGCAACTGAGACTCCAGCCGTTTGAGCTCGTAATAAAAGAAACGCATCTGTGGAATTTGACAGCGTGAACAACGCAATCAACACCAGAAACCTCTTGAAGTTGCTGTCGAAACCTTTCAAGGAAAGTCGTGGCGGGTGAATCTGATTGTTAATGCGTGCAGCAGAGTCCTGATGCGTTTCGCGAACGAAGATCGCCACAACCACAACTGCAGCGATTGCCGGAACCGAAGCAAGAAGGAAAATCTTCGTAAAGTCAGCAGCCGTTAGCGAATCGCGATTAGCAGCGAAGATCGTCACCAAAAAATATCCAATCAACGGACCGACCACCGCACCCGTATGATCCATGGCCCGGTGAAAGCCAAAAGCAAGCCCACGTTCCTGCGGTGAGACTGCATCAGCAATCATGGCATCGCGAGGTGCGCTGCGAATTCCTTTTCCCACTCGGTCGGTCAGCCGTATCGCCAACACCTGATACCAGTTCGTCGCGAATGCCAGCAATGGCCGCACAAAATTAGCCAGTCCGTAACCGAGTACTACAAACACTTTTCGTTTTCGACGGCGATCGCTGAAGTAGCCGGCAAACAGTTTGAGCAAACTGGAAATCGACTCTGCTGCCCCTTCGATTAACCCAACGATTGCAGGCGAAGCGCCCAGAGTTAATGAAAGGAAGACCGGTAGCAACGGATAAATGATTTCGCTGGAAGCATCGTTGAGGAGACTAACCAGACCAATGGCAAACACATTTCGCGGCAATCGCCGGTACCGTCGCCATAGACCAAGAGATGTGTCCTCCCGAACAGTGACAGCTTCGCTTTCGAAAAACTGATCGGCCGCCTCGGTTTCGTTTTCAACCATGGTATGGCTCGAACCTTAAGCGTTTCGTTTCGAACTTGAGGAGGGTTTGCGGGCTGGAGGCACGGGAGCCAGGTGCGTAGTCCACCACCAGAAGAGACCACCGCCGATTAAAGCGATAAGTATGATGATGATTATGACTAATCGAACAAACCAACGAATTGCCAGCTTGGTAATAAGAATTAAGATAGCCAGGAGAACAATGCCGCCGATAATAAAGATCGTTGTGAAGTCCATTTAAATGCTGGTGGCTGCTGTCCGTTTGCTTTGGTCTTAGGGTTTCGTTCGCTCAAACCGGAGTTGGCAAGACAAAAAACCGAAGACCGAAGACCAAAGACAAACGGACTAGTGACAACGACCACCGACCAATCACCTAACATAACTAGCTCTGACGACGGTCTTTATATTTCCTCGCACGTGAAAGTCGCCCTCTATCTCCACCTTCAATGGATCGCACGCCCTCACGAAATCTTCCAGGATGATGTTGATGACGTGCTCGTGAAAGACCTTCACATTACGAAATGAGTTTATGTAGAGCTTCAGACTCTTTAGCTCGACGCACCGTTCGTTCGGCGAGTAATCCAGTCGGATCGTCGCGAAGTCTGGAAAGTCAGAGAACGGACAGATCGCCGTGAACTCCGTCATCTCGAAACTGATCTTTATCTCTCTACCAGGAAACTCGTACGGAAAAGTATCGAGTGGATAAAGGTTCATCTCTTCGCGAGGAGTAGCGCGAATGTCGAGTCCTTGCTGGTTTACGGGTGGCGATACCGTGTCATTTGATCGCATGCAGTTGTCCACAGCCTTCTAACAAAATATCTCCGATTAATTTGAGTTTGTCGACTGTTCAGATAGTGGGCAATTGTTGCAAGCGGCTTTCCCAACGTGTTACTCGATAGTTTCGCTGCGGCGAAACTGCGGAGTTACTTTTTTAAGGAAAAGCTTTCGCCAAGTAGGAGATTAAGGGACGATCCACCAGTCAGCACTTACCCATCGTAGTGAGGTGCTTCGAAGCTCATCCAGTCGTTGGCTGTCGACCAATCGCAAACAACTTAACTAGCACTACTCCAGCTATGAAACCGCCGATGTGCGCTGCGTAAGCGACGCCCCCTTGTTGCGAACCACTGCCGAGCATGCCCAGTCCGCTGATTAACTGAAACGCGAACCAGATACCGATTGCGACATACGCCGGAACCTGGGTTAGGAAGCGGAACAGGAACACGGTCACGCGACGGTGAGGATGAAGCATGATGTAACCACCCAGGACACCCGAGATTGCGCCGGACGCGCCAAGACTGGGTATAAGTAAACTACTCGGGTCGGAGGCGAACATGATCGATGAGAAGACATGGGCCAAGCTCGCGAGTATTCCGCAAACCAGATAGAAGATCAGATATCTCACATGGCCGAGATGATCCTCGACATTGTCGCCGAAGATCCAAAGAAACAGCATGTTGCCGAAGATGTGCGCGATGCCTCCATGCATAAACATGGACGTAATCAACGTGAGGTAAACGGGTATCAGGGTTCGTTGCAAGCCGGGTATCAGTACTCGTTGACCGGTCGTGGGCTCTATCGCAACGCGATCGTCAGTCACTATATCCCTGCCGGTCTCGATCTCTGCCGGCACTGTGGAATACGCGTATGTGAACCTCTCGTTAGACCCTAAACCCTGTAGAAACACAAAAACTAATATGTTGATGGCAATTAAAATGTAGTTCACGACAGGAGTGGTAACACGCCCTGTGTTGTCATCAGCTATCGGAAAGATCATCTCTTATTTTCTCCTGCGCGAAGTTGCCTTAAACCCGAAAGCTGTCCCCAGATTGTCGCGCCGCTGTTAATAAATGGTTATTCAACATTCTGCTGGACCGAAGGCATGGCGACCCCAGCATGCAGAATTGCTGGTTCGTGTGGCTTCAACAACTCGTATCCTTCTGAACGAGCAACAAATGTAGCTGCCGTTATGTCGCCAGAAACATTTAGTGTGGTACGGCACATATCAAGAATTCGATCCACTCCGAGAATGATCGCAATCAACGCAGGATTAACTCCAATCGTCACCAGCACTCCGATGATGAATGGTATCGAGCCTGACGGTACACCTGCCGTACCGATACCACCGAGAATCGCGAGATAGACCACCATCAGTTGCTGACCCAACGACAAGTCGACTCCGGCAAGCTGAGCCAGGAACAGCACCGTTACACCCTCGTAGAGCGCTGTCCCGTTCTGATTGGCAGTAGCTCCAACCGTCAAAACAAAACTATTGATTTCTTGAGGAACACCGAGGTTCTCTTCAGATACTTTGAGCGCAGTCGGAAGAGTGGCGTTGGATGACGAAGTAGAAAACGCGGTGAGAATGACTGTCTTTATTCTCCGGAAAAACTCTAGCGGAGAGATTCGCGAAAGAAAATAAACCGACAACGAATAGACACCGAACATGTGCAGTGCTAACCCAAGCAGCACGGTAATCATGAACCAGGCCAACGCCTGCAACAGATCAAGTCCGAATCGCGCGGTGTTATTGAACAGCAGACAAGCCACCGCAAACGGCGCAAACTTCATAATCATTTCAATGATCTTTGCAGTGATCTGAAACACTGCATCGAGTACGCGTAGGAACGGGGCAGTCGCGGTGACAGGTAGCAAGGTGATCGCGATCCCAATCACCAGCGCGAAAAACATCAGATGAAGCATGTTGGGATTCTCGCCGGCAACTGACGCGATCGGGTTCCTCGGAACAATCGTTTGGACCACCGCCATAAGCGGCTTCGGTGTGGTCGCACTCGCCTTTTCTGCCTCTTCTACACTTTTAGTCGCGTCAGTCGCATAGCGCTGCTTCAGAGCTTCCGCGACGCTCGGGTCGATCCGCTTTCCGGGTTTTA
Source organism: Acidobacteriota bacterium (assembly GCA_046726395.1). Taxonomy (GTDB): domain Bacteria; phylum Acidobacteriota; class Blastocatellia; order Pyrinomonadales; family Pyrinomonadaceae; genus PSRF01. Next base: position 4,080 of record JBKPAL010000162.1, on the reverse strand, counting down.
TCGTGTTGGCGAGTGTCAATCCGATAACTACGGAGATAGCCGAGAGGACAAAACAGTATGCGAACGATTTCAAACCAACTCGCCCGAGTTTTCGGATGTCACCGATGCCTGCGATGCCTACGACGAGTGATGAGAAAACCAAAGGCACGACAATCATCAACAACAGACGTAGGAAAAGCTCGCCGATTGGTTGCGTGATGTTGTCGATGACCCATCCCACTCGGGGATTTTCACCGCCAAAAACAGTATTCACCGTAATACCGGCAATCACTCCTACGGCGAGACCGATCAGAATTCGCGTGTGCAGCGGCATGCCCTTGGGCTTATCCGGTGTCTCTTCATCGAGATCAGTCGTGACTTCTCGCTCAAACTGGTCTGGTGCAAGACGGCGGTTGTTATTGTCGTTTTCAGGCATTGGTTGTGTGGAAAATCTAAACGGTAGTTTTCTATCGACCCCAGCGTAGTTTCGTTCGCAATACTTCGAAGTAGTTTCTGTTCATAGGCTGAATTAGATTGAAGGTCGTTCGGCTCTTGCGAATGACTACTCGATCTTCGACCTTCAACGGAAACCCCACCTGTCCATCAAGCGTAAGAGCTACATCTTCCTGTTCAGTCTTTAAACGCAATGAAATGATGGCGTCGTCCGGCACAACTATCGGACGATTTGAAAGCGTGAACGGACAGATCGGCGTTATCACGACGGCGTTCATTGAAGGATAAATGACCGGGCCACCGGCCGATAAATTGTAGGCCGTGGAACCTGTGGGAGTTGAGACGATTAATCCGTCAGCACGAAATGAATTGACGAAGAGATCGTTGAGATAGGCTTCGATTTCGATGATGCGGGCGAGCGCAGACTTATTGATTACGACATCATTCAAGATACGGTTGCGCGTCACCTGTTCGTCGTTCCTAAACAGCTCAACGGCCAGCATCACCCGCTTCTCCAGCCGATAGTGGTCTTGGAGAATCGACTGGAGCGCCCTATACATCTCTTCAATGCGAAACTCGGCAAGGTAACCCAGTCCGCCGTAGTTCACACCGAGCACAGGTACCTCTGCGTCACCGATCATTCGGGCCGTGGCGATCATGGTGCCGTCACCACCTAAGACCATGATCAAATCAACGTTATGAGCTAGCTCTTCAGCTGGTACAGTCTCGACGACACATCCGGTTTGGGCTGTGATTCGCTGTCGATCAATCTGAGAATCGGCTACAAGCTCTATTCCTCGTTCAGAGAGCCAACTGACGAGTTCGCAAATGGTCTTTAGAGCATCGGGCTGATGCGGCTTAACAACTATGCCGATTCGCTTTACGGAAGACATGAGTATGCAACTGGCGTTAAGAAAACGCTCTCAATCTTGAATTGCCAGCGGGTAAATCCGGCCCAGGAGAGTGCGTGTTAAGTTGCTCAGAAACAGCCGGGATGATACGTGCGCGTAATGTTCAGGTCAACGAGGAACAATCCAGGAAATCACGTCTTTTTATAGTAGGCGAGGTACTCCACATTACCGTCCGCCCCTTGGATTGGTGATTCAATCACTCCTCGAACGAACAACTCGGCAACTTGAGCAGCTTCATTTACTTCCTGCACGACTCGCGCTCGTTTTTGTGGATCGCGCACGATGCCACCGCTTCCAACTTCGCCTTTTCCAACTTCAAATTGCGGTTTGATGAGTACGACCAAGTGACCTCTTTGTGTCATTAGAGGAACGATCGAGAGCAAAATCTTTGTCACAGAGATAAACGACACATCCATGACGACGAGATCAAATAGTTGGTCGAAATCAGTTGCTTGAAGATACCGAGCGTTCACACCCTCTCTAACTTCAACGCGCGGATCATTTCTGAGTCGCCAGTCGATCTGGTTGTGGCCAACGTCAATCGCAATTACCTTCCGAGCGCCGTGTCGCAGTAAACAATCGGTGAATCCACCAGTGGAGGCGCCAATATCCAAACACAACCAGTCTGCTGGATCGATCGCGAATTCGCGCAGGGCAGCTTCCAGCTTTAGACCCCCACGGCCAACGTAACGACGACTGGGATCATCGCCACCTTTGATACGAATTTCTACGTTGGAAGGGAAAACGTCGGAAGGCTTTTCGATTCGCTGATTGTTTACCAGCACCACACCGGCCATCACCATCGCTTGGGCTTTGGTGCGCGATTCAGCGAACCTGCGCTCAACAAGCAATTTGTCGATTCTCTCGCGCTTCATGCAGTTGCGAAATGCAGGCACTGAGCTGCGCGAGTGCTGAAGGAGGGGTCGTCAGGCTTGTCGCCTTGAAGCTTGAGTGATTGCTCGGGGCGTGTCCGCAAGCCCTACTTGCGCAGCGCAGTCGTTGCACAACCAAACGAGAATATGGGGGGCATCCGACCAGAAAAAGGATGTTACCTTCCTGGACATTTGCATGGCGGCTTCTATAGGCAAACGTTGCAAAGACTGCACGTAGAATACGCCATTATAGTATGCACCTTCTGCACCTTCGTCCTGATGAATACACTCCCGCTCGCGGTATTGATGCTTTTTCATGGACTCTACCATTCCTCGCGCGGGCAGCGCGAATCGACTTATTAGGACAATGTCGGGATAGTGTTTACTTGAGAGAGAGAGATCGATCGGGGCGGCTCGGCAGCAGCGAAGCTTTGCAACTAAAACCGTTTGATCGCTGCTTCGGCCTGATGATGCCATTCACGAAATGTTGAGTCAACTTCGTTTTTTAAGAGCAGGTAATATTTTGATTGCACTTTCAAAATCTTCTTCGTCGCGGCCCTTCAAAGATGTCGCGAATGCGAAAGAGATCGTCTCTAGGTTGAACGTCTCTACGTTGATCGCTCTGTGCGTCTCGTTTAACTCGTCGCGGGCGTCGTTCTTCTCCCGTCTGCGGATCGTTATCGGGCATTACGTCCGACGTCGGCTGAGGAACTACAACTTGATCAGTTTCAACTTTGAGCTTCGTAAGAGATTGCGATTTCTCTGGGCTTACACGTTTTGGGCTTTTTGGATTTTTAGTGCTTCTTCGAGCAGCAGTCTCGGTTTGTTCGGAATTCTCGCTGTCACCTAACTCGGTACCGTCTGTGACTACTTGATCCTCATCATTGAGCTCCAGATCGTCGGCGGATTGGGTAGCAACTGACTCGTTCTTGATCTCTTCAACTCGTGAATTATCAACTTGAGCGACAGGACTCTTCGGATGACTGTCCGCTAATGAGGCGTTCGACTGCTTTGAATAGAACAAACTCGCGCTGAGTGCTCCTACCAAAATCGCACAAATCAAAGCTAAGATCAGCAATAACCACTGCCTCCTCTTCGCCAGCTGCTCTACTGCGGCGAGCGGAACAACGGGCTGTGCGGAACGCAGAGTCCACTCCGCTTCAAAATGCGGCTCGCTTACAGGCTCTGGTTCCGAGGAATATGTTAGGTCGCGCATACACTTCACCGGTAGGTCGACTTCTAGAGCAAGTGCAAGGCCAAAGAACCGCTCAAATCGTTTTGCTAGGTTTTTGGCTGATAAGAGACTGAAACGATCAGTTCGATTAGATTCAGAAATTAACCAAATGGTGCACTAACAAAACGCGCCCGTCGATTGCCTGAACGACGGGGCGCGCTTTGACTTCTGAACAACAAGGTTAAGGTTAAGGACGTACCTTCTGGACCCTTGCTCGCCGGTCGTCCAGAACATCGATGCTCTCCTTTACGCGAAAATAAATACCATCCGCGTCCAATCCATACTTTGCCAGGAGCAACTTTGGATCGCCGTGAGTGACCAGGCGATCGGGAATGCCCATGCGAACGACGCGAACCTTGTCGTGTAATCCGTTTTCTTCCAGCAGCTCGAGCACTGCTGACCCGAATCCTCCAGCAAGAAACGCCTCCTCCACAGTCACGATGAGACGCTTTGTCCTCGCGAGAGCGAGAAGCAATGCCGCGTCGAGAGGTTTCACAAACCGAGCGTTAACCACAGTGGTTTCGATCTTATCCTTTGCCAGGTTTTCGGCAGCTGCGAGTGACGGGTGAACCATTGATCCGTAAGCCACGATGGCTACCTCACCACCATCGCGCAAGATCTCAGCTTTTCC
>JBKPAL010000161.1:0-8884 GCA_046726395.1 Acidobacteriota bacterium | reverse complement strand
AAATGCTGGGTTTGCAATCTGATCGCAACCAGCCGGGTCCTCAGCAGCACCATATATTATTTTCCTCTTTCTCGAGTCCGCCTTTTTCCTCAGTATCCGCGGTTAGCCTTTCCTATCAATTCTGGAAACTGCAATCGACTTATCGTTTCTCTACAATTAAATCTTTCAAGAAGCACCGGATTTGTGGTAGAAAGTGCGCTGCACTTAATCCGGATAATTGAATAGTGGTGACCGTCTAAGCCCCGAATTGAATGCAGACCCTCTACACCACAAGCTTCGCCGTCGCGTTCTGGCCCTATCATCGTGGTTCCTCGTTAATGTCAGACGTAACCGTCTGACATCGGTTTCTCAGGGAGGCTTACATGAAAAAGTTGATTTGCAGCGTCGCGTTGTTGGGCATTGTCTACCTTTATCTCCCAGCGAACTCGACGGCAAAGGATTCGGCCGCACCCACACTCAAGCAACAGGAGCGTTACACCGTCTCTCTGGCTTTAGAGTTTCGTAAGAAAGATCAAAACTCGTTCGAAAAAGTGCTCGCTTTTCTGAATCAGGCTGGCCCGAACGGCTTTGCCACGGGCTTCGTTGTGGGTGATGGGTTAGTAATGACGGCCTATCACGTCGTATCAGGTGACCTTGGCGATTCAAAGAAGAAAGTACTCGGTTTTTCTCCACACGATGAACTTGAAGTAAAGGTTTTCGTCAACGGCTGCAAAGCCACGGTGCTGAAGGTTGACAAGGAAGCTGATCTGGCACTCCTTGAAGTTTGCAGTTCGCCAAAGCACGCCAAGCCGCTGGCGTTTCAGACCAGCGTCGAAAAAGACGAACGCATAGTTCTCATCGCCAGTCCTCACGGGTACAAGATCGTAACTCGCGGCGTATTCTCTGGACCGTACACACTTCGAGGGTTGGAATATCTGTCTGCCAAGATGGAAGCGCGAGATGGATATTCGGGTAGCCCAGTTTACAATCAGAAGGCAGAAGTTGTCGGAGTGTTTAGCGGGTATGACTGGACCCAGAAAGTGGCTTTGATTACTCCAGGAGAGAGAGCACAAAAGCTTCTCACCGATTACATCGCTGAGCCAAAAACAAAATAGGCGCACGGTGCCCCCCACCAGTTCCAAACCCTCCCGACCCTATTGAAGAGGACACCTAAGTGTGGACTTCGGCGAAAGGGAGTTCATGCTTGATCTGACAAAGCATTCACATCGTCGCTACAATCCATTAACCAAAGAGTGGGTCCTTGTATCTCCCCATCGCACGGCCCGGCCATGGCAAGGCCAAGTTGAGGCCGTACCTCCTGAGAAACTTCCCCAATACGATCCTACCTGCTACTTGTGTCCAGGGAACTCGCGAGCTGGAGGAGTAAGGAACCCGAAATACGAAAGCACATTCGTTTTCGACAACGATTTTGCAGCACTCACACCAGACACTCCTCTCGAGACAATAAATCAAGAAGACTTAATCGTGGCCGAAGGAGAGGCCGGCGTGTGTCGCGTCGTCTGCTTTTCACCGCGACATGATCTGACAATCGCAAAGATGGACCACACCGCGCTACGGCGAGTCGTGGACGTTTGGGTCGCCCAATATGCTGAGCTCGGTGGAATGGAGAAAATTAAATGGGTTCAGATCTTCGAAAATCGCGGCGCGATGATGGGCGCTAGCAATCCTCATCCGCACGGGCAGATTTGGGCCAATTCTCGGCTGCCGAACGAAGCCATCAAGGAGTTAACCGCGCAAACGGATTACAAGTCGAAACACCACACGTGTCTGCTTTGCGATTACCTCAAGGTGGAAGAGGGCGCGAAGGAACGATTGGTTTGCGAAAATGATCGGTTCTTTGTTGTGGTTCCATTCTGGGCAATCTGGCCATTCGAGACCCTGGTGTTGCCACGACCTCACGTCACTGGTTTAGATAAGTTAGCTGACAAAGACCGAGACGATTTAGCAGACATTCTGAAGGCTTTGACTTCGCTCTACGACCAGCTCTTCAAGACGTCGTTTCCTTATACGATGGGGTTTCATCAGCGGCCAACAGACGGTGAAGCACATGATGAGTTCCACATGCATCTTCACTTCTACCCGCCGCTGCTGCGTTCAGCGACAGTTAAGAAGTTCATGGTGGGATACGAACTGCTATCAATGCCTCAGCGAGACATCACTCCCGAGCTCGCAGCTGCGAGGCTGCGTGAGCCCGCGCCGTAAGTTGTCAAACTCGGGAGTGTCAGAAAGACCGCTTGGATCAAACCTCCAACATTCTCCGACTATTCGCAGTATTGGCTCGTCTAAATGATTGACCGAGCGGTTGTCAAACATGGTATATTGCGGTTGAACCTGGATACACGGCCGGGTGGCCCCTCCAAAATAGCTAACCTCATAGTTCAAGCAAGCGACGGATTCCTGAGGGAATCCTAAACGGAGCTAATTTATGAAAACCGTTCTCCCGGGTAGCTCGTCTATGTTGAGCCTCGGCCCAAAGAGTACTCCCGTTGGGATACCTGCCTACTTCGCCGCTCTCCTTTCTCGACTGGTCCAAGCAGCACTATTGATTGTTATTGCTGGTCTGGTCTCGAGCTCAAATGCGGCCAGCAGTCGTGCTCCGGTCTTGCTTAGTAACGCCACTTCCACCCGTGCGATCGTTCTTGAGTCAGTAACTCTTAAACCGGAACCTTTTGGAATCACATCATCTGTCGCGTTTGGTTCAGATACTCGAACTCGTTTGTGCATCTTCGCAATGGGGCTCGACCTCTTGCCGGGTGAGGGCATCAATGCCTTTACTGCTGAGGCACAGGACGGCACGGGCAAGCGTTATTCATTAAGGGTGGAATTCTTTGCACCAGTGCCAGACTTTCCGGGGATCACAATGTTCGTCGTCCGTCTAGCGGATGATATGGGTGATGTTGGTGATGTCCTGTTACGTCTTAGCCTTCACGGAATGTCTAGCAATCGCGTACGCGTGGCTATCGGACATCAACCATCGACGTGTCCAGGCACGGACTGTCCTGCGGATGATCCTGGTGCCGTAGCTACTCCGGCGCCGACCACTCCGCCTCCAGCTGATACTCCGTTTGTGCCGGATTCATATACCGGGGTAGCCACTCAAGCCGACACCGTTCGCTTCTTGGAACAAGCTACTTGGGGACCTACGAATTCAGAAGTCGCGCGGGTCAGTGCGATGGGATTCATGGCTTACCTCAGCGAACAGTTTAATGCTCCGGTAACAAACCCGCCGAAGGGATCAAATTATCCTGACCTGCCGTTCCCTGTAGACGATCAAGGAACAGCTTGTCCAAGCACTAGTCCTGATCCGAATTACAACCAGGTAGTCTGCAACCGAGATCAGTTTTCGTTGTATCCATTGCAGCGCACTTATTTCTCAAACGCGCTGTATGGATCTGATCAGTTACGGCAGCGAGTCGCCTTTGCGCTACACCAAATTCTGGTTGTCTCCGGTCTTAGTCCGTTGAACCGGCCGAGCTGGATGACGATGTACCTTCAAGCACTCGATCGTGGCGCTTTCGGTAACTACCGAACTCTGTTGGGCGAGATCACTCTGAACCCATCGATGGGCGAGTACCTCGACATGCGGCTGAGTACCAGAACCAATCCGAACGAGAACTGGGCCCGCGAAGTTCTGCAACTGTTCACGATTGGTGTTAACCAACTGAACATCGACGGCACGGTGCAAGTAGATTCGCAGGGAGAACCGATAGCTTCGTATTCGCAGACAACTGTCAACGAATTCACTCGTGTGTTTACAGGTTGGAACTTAGCCCCGGCGATCGCACCAGGAACAAGCAACTGGCGCGATCCGATGGTTCCCCGCGGTGGAACGAGCCATGACTTTAATTCCAAGACGCTTCTGAGTGGCACGGTAACAACCGCGTGCTCTAGCACTAGCGGAGCTCCGAACATAGCTTGCGCTCAGGCAGACTTAACCGTAGCTCTCGACAACCTCTTCAATCATCCGAACGTTGGTCCATTCATCGGTAAGCAGTTGATCCAGCACCTCGTCACAAGTAATCCCAGTTCGGCTTACGTGGCGCGAGTTGCTCGAGTTTTCAACAACGACTGCAACTCCCTTTATCCGCAGGGCTGCACCGGAGTTCGGGGTGACATGAAGGCAATGGTTCGAGCAATCCTGCTCGATCCAGAAGCACGCGGTGAGGTAAAGACGGATCCAAATTATGGCAAGCTGCGCGAACCAGCTCAGTACATTAACAACGTCTTGCGTGCGCTCAACGTGAAGTCTTTCGATAAGACCAGCACGAGCGATGGCGTACTCGGCAGGAATTCTTCAAGGAACTTTACCGGTACGTTGGATCAGCCAATCTTTGAACCAGTTACGGTGTTCAGTTATTACCAACCGGGTTACGAAGTTCCTGGTACGAAGATCCTCGGGCCAGCATTTGGAATCCTGTCGACGTCAACCACGTTGAGACGAGCCAACAACATCAACACGTTGATCTATACAGGCGTGGCCTCGAACACCACACCGACTCAGAGCCCAGATCGGCCGCGGGGTACTTCTCTTGATCTGTCGAACCTGGAGGGAATGTCTGCTACTCCCGCAACGATGCTCGACTACCTGGACAACCTGTTGCTCCACGGCACGATGTCCACTGAAATGCGGAGTTCAATAACCACCGCAATCAACGCCGTCAATGATGCTGATACAACTGTTCGGGCGCGCAAGCGTGCGCAAATGGCGGCTTACCTCGTGACAACTTCATCGCAGTACGACATACAGAGATAACGACAATGGCTACATCACGCAGAGATTTTCTTCGTACAAGCGCGTGTGCACTTGGCGGCATGGCTTTGGCTTCCAGCATAGAGAGCTTCAGCATTGTTCACGCGCTAACGCCGCAGTCAGCGACTGATTACAAAGCGCTCGTTTGCATATTTCTAAATGGGGGTAACGACGGGAACAATATGTTCGTGGCCCTCGACCAGTACAGTTCATATGCAACTGCACGAGGCGTGGATCTAGCGATTCCTCAAGCAAGCTTGCTACCCGTGTCGCCAATCGGAGGCGGAAGTTTTGGGTTTCATCCAAACATGCCCGAGATACAAGCGCTCTTCAATCAGGGTCGAGCTGCGGTGCTCTCCAACGTTGGTCCACTGGTTGAGCCTCTCACGCGGACCACTTATCAAAATGGAACCGGTAAGAAGCCTTTGCAGTTGTTCTCGCACTCTGATCAGGTAGGTCTCTTTGCGACAGCGATCGCCAATCAGGTTGCGCAAACGGGTTGGGGCGGACGTCTTGCGGACCGTACTCACACACTCAACGGCTCTGCTACATTTCCGAATAACATCTCCATCGCCGGAGTGAATCTCTTCTTAACTGGTGTTGATACCCGTCAATTGGCTGTAGCCGACTCCGGAACATCGCTCGCCAATGTTCTGCAACTCGACAATGCACCAGGTGGCTCTGCGAGTGACAATACTGCGCGAATGACATCATTCAACGCGCTGCGCACTTACGACAACGGTTTCAAGCTGATAAAAGCCGCTAGTGACACGCGTTCGAGCGCGATTCAAACAGACATGGCACTGAGCACCGTCAATCCAGTATTGGCTACCGTATTCCCGAATACATCACTGGGTCGTCAGCTGCTGCAGATCGCTCGTCTCATCAAAGCCTGTAACGATCCCGCCGCAGGCATAAACATGAAGCGACAAATCTTCTTCGCACAGATTGGTGGATTCGACACGCACTCGGCACAGATTGGCGGTCAAGGGGGTTTGCTAACGCAGGTAAGCCAGGCAATGAACGCTTTCTACAATGCGACGGTGGAACTTGGAATGCAGAACAACATCACTGCATTCACACTCTCTGACTTCAGCAGAACGCTGCAACCTTCGGGTTCAGGACCAACGCAAGTGGGAAGTGATCACGCGTGGGGTAACAATCATCTGATCGTTGGTGGTGCAGTTTTGGGCAATCGGATCTACGGAACCTATCCAACGCTCGCTCTCGGCGGTCCCAACGATACCGATGGAGGTTCGAGTCCTCGCGGTCGATGGATACCTACTACTTCAGTCGAACAGTTCGCCGCGACGTTAGCCACCTGGTACGGACTTTCAGGAGCTGATTTGACTGCAGTGTTTCCATTAATTAACCGCTTCGCAACTCCAAACCTCGGCTTCATGATGTGAGGAATTAGTGGTAGCGAAGCTGATCTTGATCTGTTGAAATAGCGATAGCCTAGCGACGAACAATCGCTAGGCTATTTTTGGAAAACATTAGTTGCTGATCGAAGTATGATTGCGAAATGAGCCGCACCGCGAAATTCAGACTCCAACAAGCGCGATTGATTATCCTGCCAGCGGTCTTGGCGACGTTCCTTGGCTTTTTTCTATCTTCCAATACCAGCATTCCTCCAGTTCACGCGTTCTCTTCAGGCCCGCCTGCGGGTTACACCGGAGCTCCAGGTGAAGAGCCTGAGGCATGTGCTGAATGTCATGTGCCTCCTTCTGCGGGAATTGGTCAAATCTCGATAACGGCTCCGCAAACATACGTTCCCGGCCAAACCTATTCGATCACGGTTACCAACACGAATTCGGATCCGACACGCCTTCGCTGGGGCTTTCAATTAACGGCACTCGATCCTTCAGACATAAAGGCGGGAAACCTTCAAAGCACAGATTCGTTTACGCAGGTGCTGAACAATCAAGGACCGGGAGGGAGTCGTCAGTATATCGAGCACACTTCAGTCGGAACTTTTGTCGGTCAACAGAATGGCGCAAGCTGGACTTTCAATTGGACCGCGCCATCAACGGATGTTGGATTCGTTACCTTCTATGCTGCCGGTAACCATGCAAATAACGACGGCAATACATCTGGAGATTTCATTTACCGCACTTTTGTCGCGTCGGCACCAGCATCTACTACTCCCGATTTCGCAATCACAGCTACACCGTCGTCGCGAGCGGTGATCCCCGGAGCTAGTGCGCAGTACACGGTAACAATCACTCCTCTAGCGGGCTTCACCGGATCAGTAAATCTAACCGCGAGCGGCTTACCATCAGGGGCGAGCGCTAGCTTCAATCCAACGCCGATTATCATCAACGACGCTACTGCGAAAACGGCCACGCTGACCATTTCAACCACGGCTGCAACGCCGCTCGGTAACAACTCGGTAACGATCACGGCGAGCGGTGGCATGAACATGCACACCGCGCAAGTCGGATTAAATGTCATCAGCCCAACTAGCGTGGATCTCGCTTTGACAAAGACTGCTTCGCCGAATCCGGGACAAGTAGGAATGAATCTGAGTTATCGACTTACGCTAACGAACAATGGTCCGGCGACCGCTACTAATGTGACTGCGATGGATACTCTGCCTTCTGGAGTGACCTTCGTCTCGTCCTCAACGACACAAGGAGCTTGCGCGGGAACCACTACCGTTAGCTGCGGATTGGGCAATCTGACGAGCGGAGGCAACGCGGTCATCACAATCGTGGTTGCTCCCACCGCTCCTGGAACGATCACCAACAGCGCCACCGTTAGCTCGTCTGAAGTCGACTTTGATGGAACAAACAATTCGACATCGCTGAGCTCGCTGATTCAGGCTGCATCCGTCCTGCCGACGATGCTGGATCCGAATCTGACCGTGACTGCAGTCGTCACCGGACTGGATCAGCCGACCAGCATTGCGTTCTTGGGGGCGAACGACTTTCTACTTCTCGAGAAAGCGAGCGGAAAAGTAAAACGGATCGTTAACGGTGCCGTACAGGGAACCGTTTTAGATCTAGCTGTGAACAGTGCCTCAGAACGTGGACTGCTTGGGATAGCGCTCCACCCTGACTTCAACAGCAATCACTTCGTCTACCTATTCTGGACCGAAAGCAGCACCGGAGTAGATACGGTTAACACTGACGAGATCCCGTTGCTGGGCAATCGGGTTGATCGTTATATCTGGAACGGCTCCTCACTTACTTTCGATCGGAACTTGATCAGATTGCGCTCTTTGCAAGCCGATGCGGGTCAGCCGACACGTGGAAATCACAATGGCGGTGTCTTAAGGTTCGGGCTAGATAACAAGCTCTACATTTTGTTCGGTGACAACGGACGCCGTGGTTTTCTCCAGAACGTTCTGAGCGGAAGCCCGGTACCGGATGATCAATTTGGTGGTCCCGAACCGGACAACGCTCACCTTACGGGAGTGATACTTCGCCTCAACGACGACGGCACCACCCCTTCTGACAATCCCTTTGCAAACGTGGTTACAGTTTTGCCGAGCGAAGCTGCAACGAATATCAGGAAGGTTTTTGCCTACGGAGTGCGCAATGGCTTCGGAATGGGAATCGATCCGTTAACAGGCAATCTTTGGACGCAGGAAAACGGCGACGACTCGTTTGATGAGATGAATCGAGTCATACCCGGCTTCAATGGTGGCTGGATCCAAGTCATGGGACCACTGAACCGAATCGATCAATACAAAGCTATTGAACTCAGTTACGGCAACGGAACGCTGCAACAAATACGTTGGCCTGTCAGCAACATAGCCGCGACTCCTCAATTGGCCTTATCGCGACTCTTCATGCTTTCTGGCGCTTCGTACAGGGACCCCGAGTTCAGTTGGAAGTATGCTGTCGCACCTTCGCCTCTCGGTTTTGTGAAAGGCAGGGGACTAGGAGTCCAGTTTGAGGGCGATATGTTTGTTGGTGGTTCTAGAACCACTCTCTTGAATGGTTATCTGTTCCGATTCAAGCTCTCCAGCGATCGCCAGCATTTCTCCTTTACTGATCCGCGATTGGCAGATCTTGTAGCTGATAACACCGACAAGTTCGACATCACTGAGAGTGAGAGTCTGCAGATCGGCAGAGACTTTGGTATCACAACTGATATTCAAACAGCTCCAAATGGAAATGTCTTTGT
>JBKPAL010000160.1:0-4685 GCA_046726395.1 Acidobacteriota bacterium | reverse complement strand
AACTATGCACCGAACCAGAGTCAATGTTATGTCCGTTTGCCCTTCACGGATTTAGCTGAAGGCCGATGGCAACTAAGCGATCTGATGGGAGATGCCGTTTATGAGCGTGAAGGAAAGGATCTGCTAGCGCGCAGGTTATATTTGGATGAACCGGCATGGAAAGCGTCAATCTTCTCCTTCAAACGGAGTTAAGCGATTTGATAAAAAGGGCCTCGCCTCAAAAAATCCACTCGTGGGCCTATGTCGGCTTTGCCGCCTGGTGTGAGGCGCGGGCTCTGCCCCGCCGTTCGCGTCCATTGTGATCGGGGCTATGCCCCTGGTGCGGGCTTGGCCCTTTTCGATCTGAAGACTGGAAATGCCTCGTGTGCTAGGAAATCTCTAATGCAAATATGACGGGGCGAAGCCCGCACCAGGGGCATAGCCCCGATCACAATGGACGCGAACGGCGGGGCAGAGCCCGCGCCTCACACCAGACGGCAAAGCCGAAGCGGAGCTATCGAGTGACGCTTGAAGAAAAGCCGATAAAAAAGGAAGGACTACTGTCTTCCCAATTAAATGCTCCACCAGCTTGCGACTTGTCATTTAAGGAGCTCGTTTAAATGTTGGCTCGCATAAGCTATCTAGTCTAGAATGCATTCGCTCATGCATTTTCTTTAGCTTGACGACAAATCCATAGCAGAACTCTTTCGTTATCGGCGACCCAGACGTCCGTTACGCATGAACCCAACCTCTTCCCCCAACCGTTATTCATTCCGATCTGAAATAAAGATCCAACCAGGGAAGTTGTTGAGTGTTACCGCCCCAGCTGTGAGGACTGCTGGCCGAGCATCTCGGTTGAAGTGTGACAATCTGTAACTGTCCGGCAACTTTCGACTCCCAACGAGAGCTAACAACCAAGTCTGATCCGTCCGTGACCTCCCTTCATCGCGATCCGCGCGGTCAAGAGATACCGCGTGCTGTGCGATTCGCTCGATACCTATGAAGCGCTGCGCAAAGATCCACGGTTCATCGATATCGTCAGTCGATCGGGCCTTCCCGGATGGAGCCCCTCCGAGTTTTCTCAGATTTAGTGACATCCATAGATTGAATTGAACCAAGAAATTCCAGCAGAGCAACGAGTCTTATTCAGAATGTCCGAAACATCTAAAGTGCATAATAAAGCGGTGACAAGTCACCGCACTCCAAATAGTACGTGGAAACAAATACTTGTTTGTAGCGTCGCTCTTCTTGTACCAATGGTTGGCGTTGCGCAGCAAAGCGACGGCGATTTCAACCTCTTTTGGGACAAGTTCAAGACCGCGGTTATCAAGTCAGACAAGCATCAAGTCGCCAGCTTATCGCGATTTCCTATTGGCATGTCATACGGCGTTCGCAGCATAAAGAATGAACCTGAACTCTTGCGTCGCTATAAGGAAGTCTTCAGTAACCAGACTGATGCAGCCAAATGTTTTCGTAGTAAAGAGCCTGAAAGAGATCCGACCAATCCAAAGAAATTCTCTATTGCGTGTCCGGATGCAGCTGGCAACGAAGTAGTGATTTATGAATTCGAGCGCAACCGTACTGGATGGAGGTTTGTGCGTCTCGATAACATTAACGAGTAACAAGACTGGGTAGTAATTCAACGCGCAAGGCACTAATCTCGAAACGCCCAGAACAAAGACCAAAGCCCAGATTCAAGACCAATCAACACATTGAGCGACTCACCCAACGACACGCTTGGACACTACCGCATCATCTACAAACTCGGTGCGGGTGGAATGGGTGAGGTGTATCTCGCGGAGGACACGAAACTCGATCGCAAGGTCGCGTTGAAGATTCTGCCAGCGGACGTTGCTTCGAAACCTGATCGAATGAAACGTTTCGTGCAGGAGGCTAAGTCTGCTTCTGCTTTAAATCACCCAAATATCATCACGATCTACGAGATTGACCAAACTGATGCTGGTCATTTCATTGCCATCGAGTTTATCGACGGTGTGACGTTGCGCCAACGCCTGCGATCCACGCAAATGAGGGTTAGCGAAGTTCTCGAGGTAGCGATTCAAACCGCAAGTGCTCTTGCCGCTGCTCACGAGGCTGGCATCGTTCATCGTGATATCAAACCAGAGAACATCATGATTCGCCGCGATGGGATTGTGAAGGTCCTGGATTTTGGTCTCGCAAAACTTGCGGAGGCTACGGCGCCTCCTGAGGTGGATTCGCAGGCACCGACATCCGCTTTCAGAACTGAACCGGGGTTGGTGGTCGGAACGACAATCTACATGTCGCCGGAACAGGCGCGCGGACTTCAAGTGGACTCCCGCACGGACATCTTCAGTCTTGGAGTTTTGATCTACGAGATGGTCTCCGGTCGTTTGCCATTTGAAGGCTCGAACAAACTGGAAATCCTGGCGTCGATTTTGAGCGACAAAGGAGCACCGCCACTCGCTCGATATTCCAGAGACGCGCCGGCCGAGCTCGAGCGCATTGTGGAAAAGGCGCTGGCCAAGGAACGGGACCAACGGTATCAGTCAGCTAAGGATCTACTGATCGATCTCCGTCATTTGAAAAAACGCCTGGAGCTTAACGCCGAGCTAGAGCGGACCGCGCCATCGGAAAGGTTAATATTATCGCCTTCAGAGCAAATTCACTTTGCGGCAAAAACAGCTCCGCAAGAAGCTGTTGCTACACAACCAGCCGCAGCCTCCAGCGCGGAGTACATTGTCAGTCAGGTTAAGCTTCATAAGCGCGGCGCAATGATAACGCTGGCGGTGGTTGGGCTTGCGACGATCTCGGCGCTCCTCTGGTTCCTCAAATACACTCCCGCCACCCCCCTCACTGATAAGGACACAATCGTTATTTCCGATTTCGTCAATAAGACAGGCGACCAGGTGTTTGACGGAACGCTCAAACAGGCGCTTGCTGTGCAACTCGAGCAATCACCTTTCTTGAATATCTTCTCAGATCAACGCGTGCGCGAAGCGTTGCGTTTTATGAATCGCTCGCCTGACGAGCAGCTGACGAAGGAGATCGCGCGCGAGATATGCGAGCGACAAGGATTAAAAGCATTTCTTTCGGGCTCAATCTCAAATCTTGGCAGCCATTACGTCATCACTCTCGAGGCAGCTAACGCACAAACGGGCGATACGATTGCACGACAACAAGTGGAAGCTGAAAGCAAAGAGCAAGTGCTTTCTGCGTTGGGCAATGCAGCGACAAAGCTACGTGAGAAGTTAGGCGAGTCGTTGGCTTCTATCCAGAAGTACGATGCGCCAATTTACCAGGCTACAACCTCATCGCTTGAAGCCCTTAAAGTCTACTCACTGGGAGTTGAGCAGCAGCTCAAGGGCAAGTACGTCGAGGCGATTCCCCTTTTTAAACGTGCGACGGAAATGGATCCGAACTTCGCGCGTGCCTACGCCACGATGTCATCGATGTATTACAACACCAGGCAGTACGATCTTGCGGCCGAGGCTTCACGAAAAGCTTATGAGTTGCGCGATCGAGTCGGGGAGAACGAACGACTGTACATTACCCAAGTCTATTACGATAACGTGACCGGAGAATTGGAGAAGTATCTTGAAACATTAGAACTGTGGAAACGGACATACCCGCGCGAAAGCGCTCCTCACAATAATCTAGCAGTCAAATACAACGAGCTTCGTGAATTCGACAAAGGCGCTGAGGAGGCACGCGAAGCGATGCGGCTCAATCCGAATTCAGCTTCGGGCTACTCCCTTCTGGCCACCAGCTTGGTAGGCCTTAATCGGCTCGATGAGGCCAAGGACGTAATTACACGGGCCCAGTCACAGAAGCTTGAGAATTTGAGTATGCACCAAAATCTTTATCGAATTGCTTTTGTCCGGAGCGATGCAGCGGCAATGAGGAAAGAGATTGAATGGGCCAATGGGAAGCCCGAAGAGTATGCCGCCCAAACTTGGCAAGCCGACTCTGCCGCATTCTCGGGACAATTGCAGAAGGCGAGGGCTTTCTCAAGCAATGCGATAGATTTGGCCCAGCGACGTGATTTGAAAGAGGTTGCATCACAGATAGCAATAGGCGCCGCCCTACGGGACGTGCAATTTGGTGACTGCAGTAAGGTGAAAGATCAGACTTCGAGGGCGCTGGAAATATCACACGATCGGATTACGCTTTCGTTAGCTGCCAACGCGCTGGCTATCTGCGGTGAATCTGGTCAAACAGAATCCATCATTGATGAGTTAGCCAAGCGTTTTCCGACAGATACCTTAGTTAACAAAGAACGCATACCGCTGATTCAAGCCCACCTTGAGATGCGACGAGGTAATGCTGCTCAGGCACTCCAGTTGTTGGAGACCACCACAGTCTACGGACGACATCTGCTTTTTCCGATCGCCTACCTTAGGGGTCAGGCGTATCTAACTGAACATCAGGGTGCCGAGGCCGCAACCCAATTTCAGGAGATACTCGGTAACCGTGGCTGGTCTTCGCTCTCTTACTTTTATCCGTTCGCGTACGTAGGTCTCGCACGCGCTTCCGTCCTTCAAGGCGATATAGCAAAAGCGCGCAAGGCTTATGAAGACTTCTTCGTATTGTGGAAAGAGGCAGACCCGGACATTCCGATTTTGATCGAAGCTAGAAAAGAGTACGAGAAGCTGAGGTGATTGCGGATCGCGGATTGCGAATTTCAAATTGCGAATTTTGGTTTTTCTCAGCACGGTGATTCCTGA